>JACPDV010000115.1 GCA_016183835.1 Armatimonadota bacterium | reverse complement strand
GCGGTTCGAGGCGCGCCGGCGGGGACCCTCACCCCAACCCTCTCCCGGCGGGAGAGGGGGTCGGACGGGGGCCGGGAGCCCCGGCCGGCGGGGGCCCTCACCCCAACCCTCTCCCGGGGGGAGAGGGGGTCCGAACGGGGCCGCTGCGGGTGGTGTTCGTCGAGCGCGAGCTGGGCATGGGCGGCGCGCAGTGGCAGATCGCGCTCTTGGCCCTGCACGCCGACCCGCGGGTGCTGGACGTGACGATCGTCTGCGAGCTGCCCTCGCCGCTGGCGGAGTGGCTGGGGCGAAGGGGCCGGTTCGTGCGGGTCAAGCCGGCGCACGCCGAGTGGGTGCCGTGGCTGGAGGAGCAGATCCGCGAGCTGGAGCCGGATGCGCTGGACGGCTCGTGGTACCCGCACGCGGCGCGGTTTGTGGCGCACCCGCCCTGCCCCGTATACGTTCACGCGGCGGGCCTGCAAGCCTCGTGGGACGACCAGGCGGCCGGGCTGGGGCGGCGGATCGACCGCTTCATCTGCGAGTCGCAGGCGGTGGCGGACGCCTGCCCGCAGTGGGGCAAGCGGCGGGCGGTGATCCCGAACGCGGTGGACGTTGAGGCGTTCAGAGACAGTGAGCACCGGCGGCCGGGGGTGCGGGCGGCGCTGGGGATCCCGCAAGAGGCGGTAGTGGTGAGCTTCTGCGCGCGGATGACGGCCACGGAGAAGCGCCTCCCGGTGCTGCGGCAGGTGATGGCGCGGCTGGCGAGGGAGCGGCCGGAGGTGTGGTGGCTGGTGGCGGGGTTCTTCTCAGGGCACGTGGGCAACCGAGAGCAGTTGGTGGCGGAGTGGAAGGCTTACATCGCGGACAAGCCGGTACGGTGGATCAGCGAAATGCAGCCGTGGCAGGCGCCGGCGTTCCACGCGGCGGCGGACGTGAACTTCTGCTGTTCGCAGAGCGAGGGGTTGTCGTTGGCGACGCTGGAGGCGATGGCATCGGGGTGCGTGGTGGTGACCAGCGATGCGGGCGGGCAGCGCGAGGCGGTCGTGCCGGGGACGGGTTGGGTGGCGCCGGTGGCGGATGTGGAGGGGCTGTACCGGGCGCTGGTGGCGGCGGTGGACCTGCCGGGGGAGCAGCGGCGGTGGATGGGGCGGTTCGCGCGGCACGTGTGCGCCGGGCGGTTCCACATCGCGGAGAACGTGCGGCGGCACGTGGTGGAGTATGCCGACCAGCGCCGCGCCTGAGCCGACCGGACGGCAGGACCAGTGCGACGCCGAGCGAACCCCGGGGCAACGCCGCGGAGATCCGCATGCTCGCCACGCTCCTGACGCTTGCCCTTGCCGCCTCGTCCACGCCGCTGTGCGACTTCGAGCAGCCGCTCGCGCTCCAGATCGGCGGCGAAGGCGTGCAGCCCGGCTCGACGGTCAACGTGGCCACCGGGCACGCCCACGGCGGCACGCGTGCGGCCTGTGTCCACTACTCTTTCATCGCCGAGCCGAAGGGGCTGCAGTACGTGGGCTTCGGCGCTGATCTGTTGATGCCGCTGCGGCTCGCGAAGTTCCACGCCTGGGTCCTCGGCGACGGCTCGGGCAATGCCATCAACGTGCGTCTCGTCGACGCCTCCGGCGAAACCCACCAATTCCAGCTTGGCCGCGCCGGATTCGTCGGCTGGCGGAAGCTCAGCGCGCCCATCAGCGATCGCGGGCTCTCCTGGGGCGGCGACAACAACGGCCGGCTCGACCCGCCGCTCCGCCTCGGCCTGCTCCTCGTCGACTCCCAGCGCCGGCAGGCGGAGGGCGACATCTGGTTCGACGACCTGTCCTACGAATTGGAGGAGTCCACCGACCCCGACTGGGCGCTGCCCCTCACGCCGCCGGGCCCCGCGCGGCTGGAGGGCGAGAACCTCAAGCCCGGCACTCGGCTCGCCGCGGGCGCACCGGGCCACTGGGATCTGGCTTACCAGTTCGACGGCGGCGCGGCGCCGGAGCACGCCCTGATCCGTCTCGACGCGCCCGTGCCGCGGGCCGACGCGCTGGCCGTGTGGGCTACCGGTGACGGCAAGGGGCAGATCCTCCGGTTCCAGCTCCGCGACGCGGGCGGTGAGACGCACCAGATCACCTTCGGGCCCATCCTCTGGGCGGGCGCGCGGCGCTGCGAGGTGCCGGTCAGGGCCACCGAACACTGGGGCGGCGACAACAACGGGCAGCTCGACCTGCCGCTCACGCTGTCGAACCTGGTGGTGGACCGCGGCGCCGCGCCGGCGAAGGGCGCGCTGGCCTTCGAAGGGCTGACGGCGGTGCCCTCGCGCGGGGCGCCGCGGGCGCTCCGGCTCAGCGCCGAGAGCTGTGACGGCACCACGCCCGGAGTCGGCGGCGAGCAGGTGCAGCCGGCGTCGAAGCTCGTCCGCGACACCGCGACGATGCACGGCGGAGCAGCGAGCTGGCGGCTCGACTACACCTTCGCCCAGGTGGCCGGCCTCGAGTATCTCGAGATCCCCACGCCCTGCCCGCTCGGCGCGCAGCCGGGGCCGCTCTCGGTGTGGGTCAAGGGCGACGGCTCGGGCTCGCCGCTCCGGCTCCGCCTGACCGAGGTCGGCGGCGAGTGCCACCAGTTCGACCTCGGCAAGCTCGACTTCACCGACTGGCGGCAGCTCAGCACCGACTTCAGCGGCCCGCACGGGCACTGGCTGGGCGACGACAACGGCAAGTTCGACGGCGAGCTGCGGCTCTCGTCGCTCCTCCTCGACTCCGGCACGCGGCCGTCGACCGGCTCGGTATGGATCGACGACGTGGTGGTGTCGACCACCGCGCGGGCGGCGGACACCGTGCGGCCCAGCTTCACCGACGGCAAGTCGGGCGGGATCTACGGACCGGGCGAGCCCGTCTCGCTCGAGGTGGCCTGGCGCAGCCTCCAGGTGCCCGGCGACCAGCCCGCCGAGCTGCCGGTGACCATCAAGCTCCGCGGCCCCGGCGGGCAGCCGCTGCGGACGATCGAGCAGACGGTGCCGCTGGCAGACGGCGCCGGCACCGAGGCGCTGCCGGTGGCCGATCTGGCGCGGGGCACCGGGATCTACGAGGCGACGCTGATCTGGCGCGTGGCCGACGATTTCGCCACCGAGCAGCGCAGCTTCTGCCGGCTGCCGGACGTCGGCGAGACCGACGTGGACACCAATCCCTTCGGCGCCTGCCTCCACTACGCGCAACACAAGGGGCAGGTCCCGCTCAACTTCGAGCTCCTCCAGCGTGGCGGCGGGCGCTGGGCGCGCGACGAGTACTCCTGGGGCGTGGTCGAGCAGAAGCCCGGCGTCTACACCTTCCCGGAGTGGAACGAGGCCTACATGCGCGCGGCGCGGGCGCAAAGGATCCGGCCGTTCATCATCTTCGACTACACCAATGCGCTCTACGACAAGGGCGAATCGCCCACCAGCGACGCCGCGCAGGAGGCCTTCGCCAAATACTCCGCGGCGCTCGTCGAGCGCTACCGGGATGTCTGCCACGACTGGGAGGTGTACAACGAGCCGAACATCGGCTTCTGGCACCCCAAGCCCGACGCCGTGGTCTACACTCGGCTGCTGAAGCGCACCTACGCCGCCGTGAAGCAGGCCGACCCGACCTGCACCGTGGCCGGGATCTGCACCGCCGGGATCGACTTCGGCTACATCGAGACCGTGCTCAGAGAGGGCGGCGGGCCGTTCATGGACGTGCTCAGCGTGCACCCCTACCGCTACCCCGGCTCGCCCGAGGCCACAGGGTTCGTCGACGACCTGAACCGGCTGCACGCGTTGATGGAGAAGTACGGCATCGGCGGCATGCCGGTGTGGATCACCGAGATCGGCTGGCCCAACCACGTCACCGGCGGCGGGAGCACCGAACAGCACAGCGCCGAGTGCCTGGTGCGGATGGTCTGCCTCGCCCGCTCGCTCCCGTTCATGGGCCCGGTGATGTGGTACGACTTCCAGGACGACGGCTGGGACCCGAAGTACAACGAGGCCAACTTCGGCCTGGTGCGGCCCGACTACTCACCCAAGCGGCCGTACATGGCTGCGGCGGTGATGGCGCGGGCGCTGGCGGGGAAGCGCTTCGTGCGCTGGGTGGTGGACCAGCCGCCGCTCTACGTGCAGGAGTACGAGGGCGCCGGCGGCGAGCGGGCGCTGGTGCTCTGGAGCACGCCGAGCGAGACGCGGGTGACGCTCCGGCTGGAGGGCGGCCCGGTGCACGGCCTGGCGACCATCGACGGCGCCGAAGGCCCGCTCACGGCCGGGACGCTGACCGTCGGCGAGGCGCCGCTGTTCGTCACCGGGCGGTACAAGACGGCGCAGGTGCTGCCGGAGCAGCGATAGGGGTCCGCCGGCTTGCGCGGCGACGTCAGTCCCCGATCAGCCCGCGCAGCCCCTCGGCCACCAGCCTCACCACGTCGCGCGGCTCGTCGGCGAGCTGCAACAGCCCCACGTCGTCCGGCGAGATGTACCCGCCTGTGCGGAGCGTCGTCGCGATCCAGTCCAGCAGCCCGCGCCAGTGCTCGCTGCCGAAAAGCACCACCGGGAAGTGGGAGATCGTCTCGGTCTGCACGAGCGTCAGCGCCTCGAACAGCTCGTCCAGCGTGCCGAACCCACCGGGGAAGATCACGAACGCCGCGGAGTACTTCACAAACATGGTCTTCCGCACGAAGAAGTAGTGGAAGTTGAGGGCGATGTCCTGGTAGGGATTGGCGGTCTGCTCGAAGGGCAGGTCGATGTTGAGTCCGACGCTCTTGCCGCCGGACTCGTAGGCGCCCTGGTTGCCCGCCTGCATGATCCCCGGCCCGCCGCCGGTGATGATGGTGAACCCGGCCTGCGAGAGGAGCCGGGCGGTCTCGCGCGCCGCCTGGTAGTAAGGGTTGTCCGCCGCCACCCGGGCCGAGCCGAAGAGACAGACCGCCGGGCGGACGCGGCAGAGATGCTCGAATCCGTCCACGAACTCGCTCATGATGCGGAACACGCGCCACGTGTCGCTCTCCACGAAGGCGTAGTCCTGCAGCGTGCTTTCCAGCAGATCCACGTCGGCGCTGCCGCGCCGGCGCGGACGGTAAGCCGTCATCCTCTCACTCATGGGTGAAGCCCTTCTTCCGCCGGCCCGAACGGGATGAGCGCCGCGTCGGCCTCGACCACGCGGCCCTCCTCCACATCGAGCACTACCTGGGTGACACTCCCGGCATAGGGCTGGTTCTGGCAGATCAGTGTCGTGCCGATCCGCTCCCGGGTGGCGGTGTGGCTGTGGCCGCCGAGGATCACGTCGATCCCGGGCACCTCGGCGGCCAGCTCGCGGTCGCGCCGGAGGCCGAGGTGGCTGAGCACCACCACCGGCCCCCGCTGCGGCTCGGCCAGCACTGTGCGGAGCGCCTCCGCCGGCGCGACGAACCGCGCCGGGCTGAGCCAGCGAGCCCACATCTGCGCGGTGACCATCGGCACGCACAGCCCCACCACCAGCACCTCCACTCCGCCCGCCGTCAGCGTGGCCACCGGCGCGATGCCGCCGTAGAGCCCGCCGCGGGCGTCCGACAGGTTGGCGCAGAGGATGGGGAAGAGCACCCGGCGTAGCTTGCACTGCTGCGGGCCGGGGCGGAAGTGGAACTCGCGATTCCCCAGCGCCCCGGCGTCGTAGCCGGCGGCGCGCATCAGGTCGTGGGCCGGCTCGCCGCCCGGCCGGAAGCCTACGTTGCCGCACGCCACGGCGTCGCCCGCGTCGAGGAGCAGGGCCGGCTGGCAGCGCGCCTTGAGGTCGCTCAGGCGCTGCACGAGGCCGGGCGTCAGCCGCCCGTGCAGGTCGTTGGTGCCGAGCAGCGTCAGCCGCACCGTCGGAAACCGATTTTGGGACCGGTCTCCTCCTCGCCGGGGCCGAGGAAGCCGGCGGTGTCGGCCACGCCGTTGGTCGCGTACCAGGCGTCCCACACCGCGCGCGTGCGGCCCTGGCACTCGAGGATCCGATCGATCAGCTCGCGCAGTGCGCCGGCGCCACCGCCCAGCTCGAGCACGAGGTCGACCTTCTGCCGCACCGGCACCAGCGCGTCGGCCGGCGCGGCGCTGAGCCCCACCTGCTCCATCGCCGCCAGGTCCCAGATGTCGTCGCCCAGGTAGGCGATCTCGTCGAGCTGCACGCCGAACTCGCCGGCGAACTGCTCCAGGCAGGGAATCTTGCTGCGGGCGCCCTGGAACAGCCGCTCCACGTTCAGCTCGGCGGCCCACTGCGCGGTCATCGGGGTGTTGCGGGCGGTGATCACGGCCACCGGCCAACCGGCCGCGCGGGCAAGCTGCACGCCCACGCTGTCGTGCACGTGGAAGACCTTGAGGCTCTCGCCCTCGGCGCCGAAGTACAAGCTCCCGTCCGTCACGGCGCCGTCCACGTCGGTCACCAGCGCCCGAATGCGGGCCATCTTCGCCGCCACGTCCGCCTGCTCACGCTTCGCCATCGGTACCTCACCGCTTCGCCCCGCTCCGCGAGGCTCCTGCCGTCAGTCCGCCGCCTGGGCGCCGGCCAGGTCCACCTGGTGCCCCAGCCGGAGCTGGCGCTCCGCATCCACCTCGTCCCGTTTGAAGCGGCGGATGCTGTCCTGCAGCCGGTCCTGGAGCATTGGGTGGTCGGTCAATGCCCGTCGGAACTGCCGCAACAGGTCCACCGCGTGGCGAAAGGTGCGGACGATGTCGCCTGCGCTGGCGTCAGTGAACTCCAGCAGCTCCTCCAGGTCGCCGCCCTCCAGCCATGCCGCCGTGGCCAGGGTGAGGGAGGGGTCGAGCGGCGTGGTGCCGTTGTCGATCCCCAGCTCTCGCTCGCGGCGGGCCAGCTCACGCATGACCCAGTCGGCCTCGTTGAGGAAGGACGCCAGGTCGCCGCGCTCCACCGGCGCGTACCACACCGAACGCTTGCTCTCGTAGACCACCGCCACCATCAGGCAGCCGATCTCCACTTCCGTCGCGTCTTCGAAGAACCCGCCGTAGAACAGCTCGGTGATGGGCAGCTCGAAGCCGTACATGGCCGCGGCAAGGTTGCCCTTGGGCGCCAGGCCGTGCTCGTCCAGGTAGTCGAACTCGCGCAGGAGGAGCAGTCGCTTGGCGATCTGATCGCGCTGGTGGTGGCGCAGGTGCGAGATGGTCCGGTGCAGCTCGTCCACCCGCCCGTAGTGCTCGTCGATCTGGTGCTGCACGCGGCCGCACAGCTTCTTGCGGGGGCAGGTGTGACAGATGCACTCGGTGATCTCCTTGTGGATGCGCTCGATGGGCTGCTCGATGCGCTTCAGCTCGTGCTCCAGCGCGCGGCGCTGCCCTTTGCCGTGGTACCGGCGCTCGATCCGCCGCCGCTCGCCCTCGGCGCGGCCGAGCAGCCGGCGGTGCTCGTCGCCCATCCGGCGGTAGGTGGCGATGGCGTCCGGCCGGTGGTGGATGCAATCCACCCGGGGCACGTCGCGCGCCTGCAGTTCGGCCAGCCGACCCTCCAGCTCGCGCACCCGCGACAGGTTCTGGTAGTTGGCGAAGCTGCGGTGGCAGACGTCGTAGATCCCCTCGCCGAACTGGTCGTAGAGGCTGAGCACGCTCGAGTAGCTGAGGTTGAACTGGCTCTCGGTGGGCTCCACCTGGCCGGTGAGGATCCGCTCGATCGGCTCCAGCTCGACCATCGCCGGATCGAGCCGGGCGTAGACGTAGCCGATCTCGTCGATCCCCCGCCGTCCGGCGCGGCCGGCCATCTGCTGGTATTCGCGGGTCAGCAGGTAGCGCGTGTCCACGCCGTCGTACTTCTCGAGGGCCTCGAAGACCACGGTCGCCGCGGGCATGTTCACCCCCACGGCGAAGGTCTCGGTGGTGAACAGCAGCCGCAGCAGGCCGGAGGAGAAGATCCGCTCGACGATCTCCTTGAGCAGCGGGAGCATGCCGGCGTGGTGAAAGGCCACGCCCTGCCCGATCAGCCCGCGCATCGAGTCCCGCGCGGCGCCGGGCTGCAGCTCGAACTGCTCGGCCAGCGAGTCGAACAGCTCGAGGATCCGCAGCCGGTCGGTCTCGTCGAGCAGGTCGCCGCGGGCGTAACGGCGGGCGTTCTCCTCGCAGGCGCTGCGCGAGAAGCAGAAGTAGAGCGCGGGGAGGCGGCCGAGGTGGTCGAGGTGGGCGACGATGTCGCCCTGCCCGGCCGGGTCGCGCTTGCCCGCGCCGAGCGCGTGGCGCACCTCGCCGGGCCGCAAGCGGCGCCGCCTCTGGGCCGACTGCGCGTCGAGCCGGCGGAGGTCCTGGAGCGACGCCTCGCCGCAGCCGGCAAGCCAGAGGTGATGCTCGAGCGGCACCGGGCGATGGTCCTCGCGAATGGTCTCGACGGGGATCTCGGGCCGCACCTCGCGGATCCAGCCGGCGAACTCCTCGAGGTTGGGAATGGTGGCGGAGAGGCAGATGAAGCCGATGTGGGGCGGGGCGAAGAGGAGGCTCTCCTCCCACACCGTGCCGCGCTGGATGTCGTTGATGTAGTGGATCTCGTCGAGGATCACGTACCGCACGTCGTGGAGCCGCTCGGGATCGTCGAAGACGGTGTTGCGGAAGATCTCGGTGGTCATCAGCAGCACGGGGGCCTCGGGGTTGAGGCTGACGTCGCCGGTGACGATGCCGATCCGGTCGCCCCACACGGCGCTGAAGTCGCGGAACTTCTGGTTGCTGAGGGCCTTGATAGGGGCGGTGTAGATGATCCGTTCGTTCTGCCCGAGGTGCTGCTCGACGGCGTACTCGGCGATCACGGTCTTGCCGGCGCCGGTGGGCGCGGCGACGATCACGGTGTGGTGCTGCTCGACCGCGCGGATGGCGGCGATCTGGAACGGGTCCAGGGCGATGCCGTGGTACTCCAAGGGGTCATCCAGCGCCGGGGACCGGCTCCGGCAGCCCCTTCAGAATAGCGGTCACACGGTCTTGTGGCAAGCGTCGCGTTCGGGGCCATCGGTCGGTCGCGGGCGAGGAAACCTCGCCCCTCCGCCGGGTGAGACCGCCCAACGTGCCGGGTAGGGGCGGGGTCTCCCCGCCCGCCTGCGGCGGCTGCCCAGGCTATTCCCCCACGGCGAACGTCAGCGGCACCTCCAACTCGGGCTGCGGCGCGGAGTCGAGCGTCACCACCAGCTTGCCGCGCACGATGCCGGGCTTCAGCTCCGCCACCAGATCCACCCGCCAGTACCCCGCGCCCACCTTGTGCAGCGTCGCCTCCACCCGCTCCAGCCCCTCCACGCGCACGCCCGTGGCCGGCACGGCCTGGCCCGGCACCTCCGCCACGATCGTCACCGAGCCCTTCCACCGCCCCGGAAGCTGTTGCACGCCCACCACTCGGGCGGGTGTGGCGCGGGCCACCGGGTCCACCACCACCGTCACCGGCACCGCCAGCGCCGCCGGCACGCCGTCGTGGTAGACGACCTTGAGCTGTCCCTCGTGCCGCCCGCTCTTCAGCCCGGCCACCGCGGTGAGCTCCAACGTGAATGTGTGGAGTTCTTCGCCGAGTTCGCGCTGCGTGATCCGCACCGCCACCAGGTCCGACGTGCAGGCGGCCCCATCGACGAACAGGTCGCCCGGCCCCACAATGCGGAATCGCGCCGTCGCCTGGGTGCCCGGCCGACCGCCCATCACCACCTCCTCCGGGGCGAAGCGGATGTTCTGTGGCACGCTCTCCACCCGGATCGAGAGGAAGAGGACGGGGCAGGCGGGGTCGTTGGTGGTGAGCCGGAGGTGCTCCATCCTGCCGTGGCCGGGCGAGAGACGGAGCGAGATGGGGATCTCGGCTGTGGCGCCAGGGGCGACGGTGAACTCGGGAGCGCTGGTCGTAGTGCAACTGCACGAGGAGCTGCGGGTGCGAAGGGTGAGGGCCTGGTCGCCGGCGTTGGTCAGGCTGAAGCGGTGCTCGACGGTCTTGCCTGCCTCGCCGGCGTCGAAGTTGACGTGGCGGCTGTCGAGGCGCAGGCGCGGGCCGCCCTGCGGCGACGGCTCGCGGAGGAGGCAGGCGCCAGTGAAGTGCGCGTCGAGCCACGCCCGGTCGACGACCTGAAGGGTGGCGGGCCAGCCGTCGAGGAGCTGGACCCACCGCTCATCGAGGCCGACCAGGCAGGTGAAGTGGTCGGGGTCCTGGAGGTGGACGATGCAGGGTTCGCCGCGCTGGCGCAGCTCGGCGGGGGCGGCCGTGAAGCCGGCAAGCGGGAGCCCCAGTCCGGCGGCCATGTCGCGGACCGCCGCGAGGGAGGTGGATTCGCCAGGGTGGTCGGCGATGAGCTGGGCGGCAGTGGCCTCAGGGACCGCAACCGCGAGCGCAGACGCAAGGGCCACAACGCTGGCGACCCCGCAGCTACGCTCGCCCGATTGCCAGGCGGCCGGAGCGCCGCCGGGAGGGAGCGCCATGCACAAGGTAAGCGCCAGGAGGTTCATGGGTCGAATAGCCTTGCTCGCTCGTTCACGGCGCGTGGGACGCGACGGGCATCGGCTCCGCCGCATCGAGAGTTGGCAGCTTCAGATCCAAGTCGTCCCAGAGCGCCTTCGCGGACAGGCCCCATGGCCGGCAGTCGGCCTCCGCGACATGGACGAGGTCGTGAGGGAAGAAACCAATCACCGGCGGCCACTGGTTGGGCGGGCGGTCTTGGGTGACGACTGTAGAGCCGGCCAGGAGCGGAACGTGCCACAGGGCCGGCTTCAGACCAGTCACCGCGTCAGGCCCGGCCGCGGCGGCGTCCACCTTCGACACGGTCAGGTTGGCGCAGCGCCAGGCTGCGCCGTCACTCTTCAGGGTGCGGCTAATACTCAGGTGAGGCAGGGCCAGTGCGCCGCCAGTGGCGTACTGCAGCCAATCTTGCACGTACACGATCGGCCCCTTGGCGTCAGCGACACGTTGGACTATGCGCACCGGCGCGCCATCGAGGTCCGCGGCCATCCAGAGCTCCCCGTTGTCCGCCACGACGACGTCACATGGATGGCCGCGGAGAGCTCGGCCGGCGATGACCCGCAAGTTCCCCTGGAGCCGGGTGAGGAGTGTCTGGCCGTTGGTTTCGCCGAGACCCAACCAACACAACTGGTCCCGCACGTTCTCGCTTGGAGTGCGATCCGTTATCTGCGGCCTGAGCTCCCGCCAACCCGGTCCGAGCATGAGGAGAAGGTCCTCTCGGTGGACAGCGTTTTGGTACTCGAAGTAGATCTGGTCTTCCCACTGCGCGGGCCCATTTGGCGCGTGAAACCATCGGTTGTGGTAGTGCTCACCACCCAGGTCGAGACTGTAGCTGCTCGCGCAGTAGTCGATTTCGCGATCCGGCCCTGCGTCACCCCCGCCACCTGCGGATCGCGTCGCGGCCTTGTAGGCGATCTCGCCGATGGTCGAGGTCAGGTCATCGGCGGCACTCGCTCTCGCCGCCAGAAGGTCGGCAATCAGCGCCACTTTGGCGTCCGGCGCGGGAGCCGCGGGCGCTGGCTGGCCTCTCGTCTGGCCAACGCTCGCCGCCACAAGCCAGAGCACGAATCCAGACTTGCGCATTGCCTTGCTCCACCGCCTTCAAGGCGTCGCCATTCGGCGGCCACAGCACCTGCGTCGTCGGTGTGGCTATCCAGCCTAGCCGCTAGGCCTCTGGAGTGCCAGCAGGGCCGCGTCGCCACTGCCGGCGAAGCCTTGGACAGGGCAGCCGCACGTCAGCACGGGCAGGAATCGCGTTGTGGCGCCTCCGCAGTTGGGGTTTTGGTGGACGGCCAACCTAGCGCACTGCACCGGGTTCGTGGCACACAGAGCATACTGCCAGCCCCAAGTAAGGCAGTTTCCGTAGGGAGTCGCGATATCATATGCAGTATTGTCAAATGTTGGGTCCGGTACCTTGCGGGTGCATGTGACTCCGGGCGGAGATGGACTCGCAACCAAACAGTCCGAATTGCCGTCCGGGACGAAGATCCACGTTGTGCCGTCACTGCCGTCGTATTCGGTGGCGGTCACCGTTCCCAAGCAGCCGGTGCCCCCCGTCCAGCAGTCATCGTAGTTCTTCACGCATACGTGGTGGTCCTGCCCAGGGTTCGACGGCACGCAGGTAGCCCCCCGGGCCGCCTGCATCGCCCCTTCCTCCATCCGCTCCATCGCCCCCGCCCCCGTCAACGCCATCGCCACGGCGAACGCCACAAACCAACCGATCATCCCCTTCATGGTCATCTCCCTCTCAGCCGTGCAGGCCGGGAGGCGGGACCGGGTGATCAGCGCGGAGGTCACAAGGTCCGCGGACGGACTTAGGCCAGCCCGTCCGGGCTTCCCCTGCTACCCCTGCGCGCCACATCATCCCGACTCCCCTCAGCCTGCCTTGCGCTCGATGCGCATCAACCGCATTGTATCACCTGACGATCGGGGGGGGGCTAGGTGTGTCGGGTTACGATACTATTGAGTTTCCGTGACGACCGGGGCGGCATCGCCGGCCGCGTCCACGCCGGTCTTGTCAACGAGCCGCCTCTCGGGTATGAAGAAGGTGTGCGTGCGGCGGGGCGCGGCGGAGGGCGGAGGATGAGAAGCAACAGCCACGTGCGGTCGCTGATCGAGCGGCAGATGGCCATGTTCCATGCGCAGGAGCGGGCGGCCCGTGAGGCTCCGCCGGCCGCCCGGCAGGCCGCGCCGCCGCGCCCGCAGCCCCGGCCGCTGCCCTACGTGGCCATCTCGCGGCAGTACGGCGCGGGCGGCGCCGCTCTGGCGGGGAAGATCGCCGAACGGCTCGGGTGGACCCTCTACGACCGCGAGCTGGTCGACGAGATCGCCCGCGACGCCCACCTCCAGGAGCGGCTGCTCGAACCCTTCGACGAGCACGTGCGCAACGATATGGAGCACTGGATCCGCGGGCTGCTGACCGAGGACACCGTCTCCGAACACCACTACACCCGCTCGCTGTTCCATGTCCTCTCGTCCATCGCCCGCGTCGGCCACGCCGTGATCGTCGGCCGCGGCGCCCACCTCGCCCTGCCCGAGGCGCAGGGGCTGCGGGTGCGGATCTTCGCGCCGCTGGACTACCGCGTCGAGCGCGTCATGGCCAGCCAGCACCTCAGCCACCACGACGCGCGCCGGCGGGTGGACAAGGAAGAGAACGAGCGTCAAGGCTGGCTGCACCGCGCGTTCGGCGACCGGGCGAAGGACCACTTCTCGTTCGACCTGGCGCTCAACCCCGCGGCGCTGAACGAGGAGACGTGCGTGACGCTGGTGCTTACCGCCCTGGAGGGGAAGTGCGGCCCGCTGCGCTGAGCCGCCGCTGGAGCGCGTCGTCCCAGGGCTGGGGCACGAGCGCGTGGGCCTTGTTGAGATAGTCGGCCGCGCGTTGGTAGTCGGCCGCCGTGCGTCCTCCGGCAAGCGTGATCTCCGCCAGATCACGGTAGACCCCCGCGCGCACCACGGCGGTGTCGAGGCGGCTGGCGAGGCGCTGGGTGTCGGGCACCGTGGCGAGCCGGGCGAGCGCCTCGAGCAGGTGGTTGCGCGCGACGAGGTCGTTCCGCTCGCGATACCAGGCGAGCCGGCCCTGGAGCCAGTGCACCTCGGGCTGTTCGGGATGCGCCGTGGCGGCGGGGTCCATGAGCTGCTCGGCCTGGTCTTCCCAGCCGGTGACCTTGTCGAAGCTCTCGAAGTCCTCGCCCGGGTTGTTGGCCAGCCGGGCGCGCTCCTGGGCCACGCGGTCGAGGAGGAAAGCCGCCTGGCGCAGTTGGCGCCAGCTCTCGCCGGGGATGCGGATCAGCTTCACCGCCACCACGAGGAGGAGCACGCCGAGGACGGCAGTCAGCCAGGGCAGGAGCCGGCGCGGGGGCTCGTCCTGCGCGGGCGCGAGCCCGAACCGCTCGTCGGCCTCCTGCCGGCGGGCGGCAAGCTCGCGCCGGGCGGCCTGCTCGGGGTTTTCGGGACCCTGGGCGTCGGCCGTGGGCGCGGGCTCGGGCGGCGGTTCGGCGCGCGGCTTGAGGCGCAGCGCCACCGGGTGGCCGGGCTCGAGGAGCAGCGCCGAATCCAAGGCGTGCCCGGCGGAGGCGCGGTCGCCGACCTCCAGCAGCGCCGCCGCCAGATCGCAGTAGGAGGAGGCCTGCTCGGGCTGGAGCCGGACCACCTCGCGCAGCGCGCGGGCCGCCTCGGGCCACTGCGCGAGCTGCCCGAGGGCCGCGCCGAGATACATCCAGGCCTGGGCGTTGTCCGGCTCGGCGGCCACGAGCGGCTCCAGCAGGCTCACCGCCTC
>JACPDV010000779.1 GCA_016183835.1 Armatimonadota bacterium | reverse complement strand
TCGGCGCCGGGGCCAACCCGGACAACCTCTGCTACACCACCGGCGTGGGCCTGACGTGGCCGCAGCACCCGCTGCACGTGGACTCACGGATCAGCGGCCAGACCCCGCCGGCCGGGATCACGATCCTCGGCCCGGCCGACCCGGTCCGCGACCGCGGCACCTGGGCGCAGAAGAACTTGGCGCCCTACATCTACCCGGAGGTCAACACCTGGCCGGCCGTGGAGGCGTTCTGGGACGTCTTCTGGTATCCCTCCATCAACGAGTACACGGTGCAGCAGAACATCGGCCCGAACGCGTTCGTGTGGGGGTACCGGACGGGCCGGCGGTAGGCGGCACCCGGCCAACGGAGCGTCGGACTCCCTCCCCTGCGAAGCGGGGGAGGGCTGGGGTGGGGGCCGGACACCAGCACGCCACGCCGTAACGATCCGGCCCCCCTCCCGGCCTCCCCCCGCTTCGCAGGGGGAGGGGCCAAGCAGCGGAGGGACGGTCGCTCAGTCCCGCGGGCTGGACGGCCAGGCGCCGCCCGTCGACTTCTGCGCCAGGTTGTAGCAGGTGTTCATCACCAGGTCGGCACGCAGGTTGCTGCTGTCCACGTTGTCCCACGCCCCGCCGCCGCCCTGCCCGGGCACGCGAAGCCCCAGCTCGTCGAGCGCCTGCCCGAACTGCTGGGCCATCGCCGCCTTCTGCTGCGGGTTGGCCTGCATCCAAGCGCCGCGCACCTGGCTGTAGACCTTCTGCGCGTTGGCCAGGAGCAACTGGAACTGCGGCGGGAACTGCGGGAAGCCCTGCGCCAGCACCAGGCGCAACTGCTGCACGATCTGCGGGGTCACCGCGCTGGCGTCGCGCCCGGAGGCGACCCACATGAAGTAGAGCATCTCGAGCGCGGCGTCCAGGTCGGCCTCGGACATCTCGTTGTCGGTGCCCTCGGCACCAGCCGCTGCGCCCTGCGGTCGAGCGTCGGTGCGCGCGATGGTTTGCGAGCGGCGCTGAATGGCGTCCCACAGCACTTTGGCCCAGCCAAGGCCCGCCGCGACGCCATTCTGCAGGCTCTGCTGCATGGCGTCGCGGGTCTCTTTGAGGTTCTTTGCCCGCTCGGCTTCCGAGCCCTGCTGGAGGCCTTTCAGCAGGTTGGCCGCGCCGAGCGCCAGGATCGCCTTGCCCTGCGCGTTGTTCCCCTGGTAGGCGGTGATGAACTGCTGCTTCAGCACTTCGTACTCGGACTCCATCAGCTCTGTGCCGAAGCAGGCCGAGATCAGTTTGGCGAAGTTGGCCACCGAGCCGCTGGTCAGCGGGGGATCGCCGGCGACGAGCACCTCGGTGTCCGCCGCGTGCAGCGCTCCGCCTTGCACGCGCTGCGCCGTGGCCGCCAGGTTGGCGGCGCTGAAGATGCCGCCCCCGCCGCCGCCCGGCTGTGCGTTGCCGGCCTGGAGCGGCGTGGCCGATTCGATGGCCAGCGTGGCGACCACGCCGTCGGCCTGCTTGAGGATCTCTGGCGCTGCCTTGGGGCCGCAGGCAAACGCCATGATGGCGTGATGCGTGCCCAGCGCCACCGAGGCGTAGCCGGCCCACTGCTGCCCGGCCTTGTCGTTCGGCTCGTAAGTCACGTCCCAGCGGATGGCGTCCTTGCCGGCCAGCTTGGACCCGCCGGCGTTCTCGGTGAGGATCTTCGCCTGCCCCCCGAGCAACTGCCGCGCCAGCCCGAGGAGCATCTTGGCGACGTCCTGCAGCTTGGCGGGGTCGATGGGATCCTGGGTGGTGACCACCAGCACGGTGACCGGAAAATCAGGGTCGCCCGGCTTGCCGAGCTGGGTGTACATGCCGATGTCGGCGGCCTGGCCCCGGTTCGCCGTCCAGCTATCCGGCACGGTCAGCGCGAACGCCCCGTCCGGGTCCGCGTAGGTGGCGGCCGACACCGCACCCGCCAAGCCCAGACCCAACGCCACCACAACAGCCAATGCACGCGTGGAAACCGTCACAAGCGTCTCCCCTCAGCAGTCATTATCGCCGATTTGGACCGGCGAATCCACCGATCGGTTCCGCATCTCAGCGCTCGCCCGGCACGGCGTCGCGGTTGCCGGTCTTGATCACGCGCGGCGGGCCGAGCTCGTCGTCCCACGGCAGCGTGTACGGCACTCCCGGCAGCAGGTCGAAGCAGTTGTCCGGCAGCGCCATCTCGCCGTCCAAGTCGAGGCACACGCCCCAGGCGAAGACCTCGCTGCGCAGCGTCAGCCGGCCGCCTTCGAACTGCACGTCGATCTTCGGCCGGATGAAGTGCAGATCGCCGAACCGCTCGACGAACCGCCGGTGCCGCGCCACCTCGGCGCCGCCCTGCTGGAGGACGGCGAACGCCCCCGATTCCCGCGTGCCCGCTACCGCCCAGGCCGACCGCTCGAAGGCGGCGAGCGGCGTGCTGGCGTTGGGCGGCAGGACCACCGCGTCGGTGCGGTCGAGCGGCAGCCCGCCGGCCAGGCTGAAGATCCCGTGGCGCAGCTCCCCGCGCCACTCCTCGCCGGTCTCGTTGATCCCGTACACGGTGACCGAGTCGCCCTCGGCGGCCACCACCACCGTCACCGGCGCGAAGGCGCGGCGCACCGGGTGGTAGGCCAGCTTCCTGCGCCGGTAGTAGTCCACGATGGTCCACCCGTGGGTCACCGGCCAGGAATCGTTGTACATCCAGAAGATGGCCGACGCGCTGGAGTGCATCCGCCGGCGGTAGTTGCTGATGTACTCGCCCAGCCCCTCGGCCTGGAGCAGGGCGCTGACGAAGGCGTACTCCGCCCAGTCCATAGCCAGTGGGTCGCGGCCGGTCCATAGCTCCACGGTGGAATAGGCGTGGCCCACCGCCCCGGGGGCGTGGTCGGTCTGGGCGAAGGGGTTGTCGTGGTGCTCCCAGCTCGGCGAGCGCAGGTAACGCTCATCCTCGGGCAGGAACTGCCGCAGTGTGGCGGGCGAGGTCATGCCCAACACGCCGCCCTCATTGGGGAACCGGTCCACGAACCCGCGGTACTGCCAGAAGTCGGCTCCGCCGGGCTCCGTCAGCGAGACCTGCCAGGGATGCTGGTCGCCGACCGTGGGGTCGTTGGGATGTGCGAAGCCGGGCGAGTGCGGCGAGCTGAGCCAGTGCGCGGTCGAGGGATCCTCGCGAGCCACGAGCTGGGGGATGTCGTGGTGGAAGATGGCGTAGTGCGGATGGGTGCGGCCGCCAGCGTCGTAGCCCCACTCCCAGTCGCCCCACTCGATCTCGTTGTTGCCGCACCACACCACCAGCGACGGGTGATGCGCCAGGTCGCGCACGGCGTGGGCCACCTCGCGCCGCACCTCCGCGGCGAACTGTGGGTCGTCGCCGGGGTATTTGGAGCAGGCGAAGAGGAAGTCGTGCCAGACCATCACGCCGGCCTCGTCGCAGGCTTCGAGCAGCCGGTGGTCGGCGAAGCTGCCGCCGCCCCAGACACGGAGCATGTTGAAGTTGGCGCCCACCGCCAGCTCCACCAGCTCGCGGTAGCGGCCGCGGTCCACCGTGCTGTAGAGGAGGTCGGGCGGGACCCAGTTGCCGCCCTTGCAGAAGATGGGCCGGCAATTGACCTGCAGCGTGAAGTAGCGTCCCTCGACCGGGTGGGGCGACTGGTCGATGGTCACCCGCCGGACGCCGGTGCGGCGGGTGGTGGTCTGCTGCGCGCCATCGGCCTCGAGCGTCACGTCCACCGTGTAGAGCTCCGGCTCGCCGTGCCCGCGAGGCCACCAGAGGCGGGGCGCGGCGACCTCAAAGACCAGCTCGTGCCGGCTCTGTCCAGAGGGCAGGTGGAGCGGCAGCGCGCCGGCGTCACCGGTGTCGGGCAGCGCGGCGCGGAGCACGGCGGCGCTCTCGGTGCCGGTGTCGTTGAGCACGGTCACCCGCACGTGGAAGTCGGCGGACTGGTGGTCCTCGGCCGGCTCGGCGAACACGGTGACCTGCTCGAGCAGCGGCACGGCGGACCATTCCAGCCGCACCTC
>JACPDV010000771.1 GCA_016183835.1 Armatimonadota bacterium | reverse complement strand
GTGGCGATGGCCAGCGGGCGATGGAGCATCATCGCGTGGCGGTCGAGCAGCTCCGGCGTCACGTCCGGCCCGCTGAAGAAGCGGAACCGGAACTCGTGCACGCCCTGGTCGCTGGGGATCGCCCGTGGGCGGGGCTGCGGGGCGAAGTCGTGGTGCGCCATCAGTGGGCTGCGGAGGAGGGTCAGGCGGGCGCGATCGGGCGTCGCGTCGGCGGCGAAGACGTCGGGGCAAACGATGCCGAAGGGCCGATCCGGGTCGTCTCGGTTCTCCTCATGCGCTGCGTCCGGCGCGGCCTCGGACAGCTCCTGGAACGCATGGGTCAGCCGCACGAAGTCGCGGACGGGCCGCTCCGCGCCGTCGAGATCGCGCTCCAGCCAGCCGCCCGGAATGCCGTCGACGCGCTGCTCGAACCTCCCGTCCGGAAGCAACACCATCTTCAGGATCCGGCGCAGTTCCCGCCAGTGGACCCGCAACAGCAGCTCGACGAACCGCTGGTGCCGGTAGATGCGCCACTCGGCCCGCAAGTCGCTCCGGCCGAGCGTGCCGGTGACCAGGGTGGCCGCGCGTTGCGGGCCGCGCTCGATCGGCGCCGGCTCGTTCCAGTGCGGGATCTCCACCGGACCTTCCGGGTAGCGGTCGACGCTGTGCGACCAGGTGTCTGTGATGTCCTCGGTGAGCTGCAGCCGCGGCAGGTCGAGATGGTCCGACTCGAGGTCCATGTGCCCGAACTCGTCCCACCACACGCCGCCGCTCCCACCACTGAAGAGGCCGTCGGCGCGCGAGGTGAGCATCTCGGGCTCCACTGCGGCCGCCTCGCCCCCCTCCGTGTCCACCCGCACCACCCGCTGCTCCCCCGCCCCCATTGCGATCGGGAACAAGACCCGCGCCATCCCCTTCCCGCCCAGGTTCGCCTCGCCGTCGATGAGCTGGTGCGGGATCGGCGTGCCACCCTCGTCCAGCAGCCGCCAGTGCTCCGGCCAGTAGAGGTCGTGCCACACCTCCACCTCGGCATACCCGTCCCACGGCAAGTCCGAGGCGTTGAGCAAGACGATCCGCTGCCGCTCGTCGGGCGGCAGCATCGCCACCCGCCGGCGCAGCTCCACCTGCAGCAGGTCGTCGCCCACCGCCGCCGCGCCGCCGAGCTGGTCCAGCACCTGCGGGTAGGCCGACTGCAGGCACGTGCCGCCCAGTGTGTCGTGGAACTGGTGGAAGCAGGTCGTCCGCCAGGCCTCCGTCAGCTTCTGCCGGTTTTCGGGTGTGTCCTCGGCCGCCAGCTCCGCCTGCCGCAGGCGATGCTCGGCGCGGCGCACGCCCACCTTCACCGGCCGGTAGACCGAGTAGCAGCCCACCGCGTGGTGCTGCAGCTCGCCCACGTAGAGCGGGAGCTGGTCGTTGGCCGACTCCACCGCGGCGAAGAAGCGGGATGGCGACGAGTACTCGGCGCGCCAGCCGGGGAGCGCTTCGCGGTTCCCCTCCAGCCAGGTGAGCTGCGCCTCCGTCGGCCCGCCACCGTGGTCGCCCACGCCGACGAAGCACATCGTGTGCTCGGCCCCCTCGGGCAGCTCGCGGACCGCGCGGTGCAGCACGCCCGGGTCGAGGCGATCGCCCGTGCAGTAGGCGCCGGCGATGCGGAAGGCGGTCACCTCCGGCCCGTCCGGGTAGCCGCGCCAGCGGAACAGGCGCGCGGGGAGCTGCTTCTCGTGCTCCTGCGGGCGCATGAAGACGTAGCGGTCCTGCCCGGCGGCGCTGAGGATGCCCGGCAGCGTGGCACAGTGGCCGAAGGTGTCCACGTTGTAGGCCACCCGCGGGAAGCGCCCGAAGCGGTCGAGGAAGTACTCGCGTCCGACCTGGACTTGCCGCTCCAGCCCGAAACCGCTGGGCAGGTTGCAGTCGGGCTGAATCCACCAGCCGCCGACGATCTCCCAGCGCCCGGCGGCGACGTGCGCGCGGATGCGCTCGAAGAGCGGCGGGTCGATGCGCTCGACCATCTGGTAGACCCACGCCTCGCCGCGGGAGAAGATCGCGTCGGGGTGCGCGTCGAGCCGGTCGCAGGCGCTGCGGCAGGTGGCCAGCGCGGAGTCGAGCCCCACCTGCCACGGCCACAGCCAGATCGGGTCGAGGTGCGCATTGAGCACCACGTGGATGATCTTCACTTCAGCTCTCCAGCTTGCGATACCAGAGCAGGCGGGCGGCGGGCCGGTCGGGGATGGCGATCTGGAACCCGTCGTGGGCCAGCAGCGCGCCGGGCAGCTCGAAAGTGTGACCGGTGTCGGAGTCGCGCAGCTCGTAGTGGGCGTCCACGTCGAGCGCTTGCAGGTAAGCAAAGAACTCGGCAAACGGGCTGTCCTGCCGGCGGAAGGCCAGGACCAGGCCCTCGCCGAGATCCGGCCGGTCCCACTGCCACACGCACCAGGCGTCGGTGGCGAGGGTGAAGCTGGTCAGCGGGTAGAAGTCGCCCTCGAACAGTGGGCGCACCGCCGCCTGCTCGGCGAGGGCGTCGCGCAGCCATGCGACCTCGTAGCTCTCCCACGGGGTGAAGACGCCCTCCGGCTCGCCCTTGGGATTGACCGCGGTGCACCACACCACGCCCGGGCCATGGGCGCTGCGCACGGCGTACATGTCGGCCCGGTCGCAGGCGCCGGTGCTGAGCGGCACCCACGGCGCCAGGCCGTGCGTCTGCCCCTGCAGCCCGATGGGATCGAAGTCGGGGAAGCACTGGAAGTCGCTGCGCCAGAGCGGGATGCTGCGGCGGTTGGTCTCGATGTCGATTCGCCGCCCGCCCGACGAGCAGTTGTCGATCAGCAGGCCGGGATGCCGCGCCAGGAGATCGTCCCAGAAGCGGTAGAGCCCCTCGATGTGGCGGATCTCGCTCATGCCCACGCGGTCGGGCGCGTCGGCGGCGTCCCAGAACGGGGCGGGATCGGTGTTGAAGTCCTGCCGGTAGACGGTGATCCCGCCCTCCTCGATGACGTTCGAGATCAGGTCGGTCAGCGCCTGCCGCGCGTCGGGGTGACCCAGGTTGAAGAGCTGGTTGTCGCCCAGCGGGCCGAACAGCCACTCGGGATGCTCGCGGGCGAAGGCGGTGTCGCGGAAGACGCGCTCGGGTTCGAACCAGAGGGTGAAGTCGAACCCAGCCTCGCGGCAGGCCCGGCCGATGGCGCCCAGTCCGTCCGGGTACGCCTCCGGGTTCGGCCACCCGTTGCCGACGTGCGCGCCCCAGGGGCTGTTGAAGACGTTGGCGTTGCTCTGGTAGGGGCAGTCGCCGTGCCAGCCGGCGTCGATCCAGAAGTTGTCGATGGGGAGCTGCTCTCCGGCGAACCAGGCGACTTTGCCGAGCTGCCGGTCGGCGTGGTTCATGCCCCACATGGCGAACGAGATGGGTGCTCGGGCGCGCTCGCCGTGCCGCTGAGGCGCGTAGTGGGCGAGCATCAGCCGCCGCCAGAGGTTGTGCGCGCGGATCCGGACGCCCTCCCAGAACATCAGCACGATGCTCGGCGTGCGGATCGACTCGCCGGGATGCAGGACGAGATGGGTGCGGCTCATGCCGGCGCGCACGCGCACGGCGCCGTCGTCCTGCCGGTGGAACCGGGCGGTCCAGCCGCCCGACCAGCCGATGGCGCCGATCACGCCGCGCGCCTCGCCGAGCTGGAGGTCGAAGAACGGCAGCGTGCCGCAGGACGAGCGGCCGGCGAGGGACTCGATCACCACCGGGTTGCCCGCGCCGCGCCAGCCGCCCTGCGGGTAGGCGGCGGTGGCGTTGAGGTCGGTGCGGAGGGGCTCGAAGTCGTCGATGGCGCACAGGCTGCCGCGGGCGTGGTGGACGGTGGCGCCCTGTTCGCGCGGCAGCGCGAAGGCGGCGTCGAGCGCCAGGATGTCGGACAGGATCGGCGTGTCGGCGTCGCCGTTGTTGGTCAGGTGGCCGACCCATTCCAACGCGGGGTAGTCGGTGTGCTGGACCAGCTCCAGGCGCAGCTCGAGCC
>JACPDV010000772.1 GCA_016183835.1 Armatimonadota bacterium | reverse complement strand
GCCGGGCGGGTGGGGTTGATGTTGGGCAGCGGCGCGAGCGGCGTGGGTGGGCTGGGGTTCTTCGGCACCACCGTCTCACCCGGCTGCACGGGCTCCACCGGCGTGGGGATGTCGCCGCTCGCCTTCGGCGTGATGGACGGCAGGTCGGGCTCGCCGGTCACCTTCACCTGCACTACCGCGGCGTACTCGCCCAGGCGCGCGGTGATCTTGCCGGAGCCGGGCTTGGCGGCCTTGAACCGCCCCTGCTCGTCCACCCGTCCGAGCTGCGCGGGCGCGACCTCGTAGCTCAGCCGGGTGGCGTCCACCGCGGTCGGCTGGCCGTCCTCCGCCTCGCCCGAGACGGTGAGCTGCCGCGCCTCGCCGGGTGCCAGCGTGAGCTCGGACGGACTGACGATGATCCGCGTCGCCGGCCGGTTCGCCGCGCCCGGTCCCGGCAGCAAGACCGGCGTGGCTCCCGGCTCCGGCGCCACGCCGCTCCCCGTGACCAGCGGGTTCGGCAGCGGCGCGGTGCTCAGCCGGCCGGTGGTGGTGATCAGGATGGCGCTGGCGATGGCCCGCTCGAGCCCGTCGCTGGGCTGGTTGACCACCCGGTCGCGGACGAACAGGGTCGTCGAGCCGCCGCCGTCGAGCGCCATCGCCTGGGTGCAGCCCAGCTCGATCAGGAACTGCGCGAGCTGCGGCAGGGCCATGCCGACGCTGTGCGCGGCGGCCCGGCCGTCCACGGCGACGAGGTAGAGGAAGGCGTCGTTGAACCCCACCGCCGACCGCGGCTGCGTCCCGGTGGTGAGCACCACGCCGAGTTTCTCGTCGTCGGCCTCGATGGAAACCTTGCCGTCCCGGACGAGCCGCGGCCCGGCGCCGACGGCCGCGGAGACCGCGCCGACTTCGGGCACCGGGTCGAAGCCGAAGGTCACCGCCTCGCCAAGCTGTCGTGCGGCGAGCCAGGCCGCGGCTGGGCCTGAGCCGGCGACCACCGCGCCGTCGGCCGGAATCTCGACGTTGACCTTGCCATCGACAGAGGCCACCACCGTGCCCTTGAGCGGCGTGCCGAACGTGAGCTTGTCGCCGTTGCCGAAGACGCCGCCGAGGACGACCTGCCGGCCGCCGTCGAGGTTGCGGGTGGCGGGGTTGAAGCGCGGCGTGTAGAGCACCAGCTCGCCGGGATTACGCCGGCGATTGAGCCCGCCGAGGCGGAGCGGCTTGGCGTCGGCGCCGCTGATGCTGCCGCGCAGGGCGAGACGCTCGATGCGCGGCCGGCCTTCGGCGGGGAAGAGGATCGCCGAGCGCGGGGCGGGCCAGGGGTCGCAGACCAGCTCGCCGCCGGCGACGACCAGCCCGATGGGCGCGCCGCGGTAAGGATCCTCGCGGAGGATGCCCGGGCCGCCGTTGATCCCGCCGGCGACCGCCACGGAACGGGCTTGCCGGGCGGCAATCGCGCTGAGCGGCGCGAGCTGCAGGAGCTGGTCGCCGCCGAGCGCCACCGCGGGCCGCGCCGTGGCCTCGCTGAGATCCAGCTTCAACACGTGGATTTGGAGCGGGCCGGGCCGGGTAATAAGCAGGTAGCTCACACCCGGAGCCAGCGGGGTTTCGACGCGGTCGCTCTGGGCCGTCGCTTGCGTCATGAGGGCCGGGGTGAGGATGAGAACCGCCAGGCGGCATCCGTAGTGAAAGCGCTTCAACAGCCGCTCCTTGCGCGTGCCCACGAGCAGGGGCTGGTGCTGATTATGCCCGGCCGGTGAAGCGGTGTCAACCGGGGCCGAGATGGGCCGGTGGGCCACATTCTCAAGGAGTTGGCACGCTGTTTGCAGGATGGCAAGACGGGCGCGGTATAGAGAAGTGGGCCGTGCCTGCCGGCGACGTGTGGGGCCCGGGCGGGCGAGACAAGTTGATATGAACAGCGTCGTCATCTTGGCGTGGGGACTTCTCCCCGTCGTGTTGGTGGTTGGGTGGGAGGCCGCCCGCTGCCGCCGGCAGGCGCGGACCGGCTTCATCGGGCCGGTCTCACCCGAGGGCGTCCGGTGGGCCCAGTACGCCCTCGCCGCCTATCAGCTCGGCTACGCCGCGCTCGCGCTCTCCTACATCGACGGCCGCGGCGTGCCCGCGCTGCTCCTCGCCAGCGTCGTCTTCACGTGCCTGACCACGGGCGTGCTGCTCTGGGACCTGGGCGAGCGACACGGCTCGTGGACCCCTCGGCTGACCGACATGCGCGCCCAGTGCTACCGCTCCCGCGTGGCCGTGCTGCGCCGCACGCAGGTGCTCGGCCGGGCCACCCGCCGCGAGCTGGCGGACGGCGCCCTGCTGCGCCAGGACATGGCGGCCGGGCGAGAGCTGGCGGCGCGCGCCGATCAGCAGCTCCGGCGGCTCCAGCTCGCCCTCTCCACCGCGGCCTTCCTGCGCCGGATCTCCTACCCCGACACGGCCCGCGCCGAGCTCGGCATCCTGCTCGACGAGCAGCGGCGGATCCTCGGCGAGGCCGCCCTGTTCCTCCGTGGGACGGAGCCGGTGTTCGCCGGCGCGCACGTCCCGCTGCCCGCCTACGCCACCGCCTGACCGCTCGGCAGGACCCGGGCGGAACAACTCGAATCGCCTCCTATGGAGCTGTCCAAACGCGAGTGCCGCGCTCTTGCCCTGGCGCGCCGTGACGCCATGACCGCGGATGAGCGCGCCGACGCTTCGCAGGCCATCAACGAGCGCGTCGCCGCCCGGCCCGCGTTCCAGAACGCGCGGCGGATCATGCTCTACGCCACGATGCGGGGCGAGGTGGACACCGCCGTGCTGATCGGCCGCGCCCTGGCCGCCGGGCAGGAGCTGGCCGTGCCCGTGACCATCTGGGAAGAGCACCGGCTGCTGCCCGTCCGCCTCCGCGATCCCGCCCGCCTGATCGCGGCCCGCCACGGCGTGCCCGAGCCGCTGCCCGAGGAGTGGGAGCCGATCGAGCCGGACTCGCTCGACCTGCTCCTCGTGCCGGGCGTCGCGTTCGACCGTGCCGGCTACCGGCTCGGCTACGGCGCCGGGCTGTTCGACGGCTTCCTCGCCGGCCTCGGCCCGACGCTGCCGCGCTGGGGGCTCGCCTTCGACGTCCAGGTCATGGACCGCCTCCCGGTCGCCCCGCACGACCAGCGGGTCCACGCGGTGGTGACCCAGCGGCGCTGGATCGACCCGGAGCCACGCGATGAGTGACGTGATCCGCCTCCACGCCCTCCAGTTCTACGCCCGCCACGGCGCCGATCCCGAGGAGCGCGTGCTGGGGCAGCGCTTCGAGGTGGACCTGGCGCTGCACCTCGACCTCCGCGCCGCCGGCCGCGGCGACGACCTCGAGCGCACCGCCAACTACCGCGAAGCCTATCGGCTGGTGGCCGAGGTGATGGCGACGCCGAGCCTGCTGATCGAGGCGGTCGCCGAGCGCTGCGCCACCGCCATCCTGCGGGCGCTGCCCGTGGACGCGGTCACGGTCACCGTGCGCAAGCCGTCCGTGCCGCTCGGCGGCGTGGTGGGCTACGCCGAGGTGGAGATCACGCGCACGCGGGCCGACCTCGTCTGAGCTACCCGGCGGCCATCTCGACGTTGGCCGGGAGCGGGTAGTAGCCCGGCTCGCGGAGCGGGCGCACCGGCCGGCCGGCGAGAATGCGCGCCAGATCGAGATACGCCTGCAGCCGCTCGTCGCTCCGCAAAACGCGCCGCGCGATGGCCAGAGCCTCCGCTGGCTGACCCACGTAGTCGGCTACCCGGGCCAGCCTCAACAGGTCGGTGGAGCCGTCGCGCCCGAGGCTCTCCACGGTCATCGCCGAGCGCAGAAGGAACGTCTTGCACGACGTCCGGCCGGCGGCCATCTCCGACTCCGCCACCACGAGCAAGACCGCGGGCGGAACGTGCTCCATCTCCTCGAGGAGCGCCTCCGCGGTGTCGAACCCGACCTGCGCATGCTGGTCGAACCCGCACAGCGCCGCCACTGACGCCTGCTGCGCCAGGAGCGCGGCACGCCGCTCCGGCAGCGCCGCCTTCCGCGCGTCGGCCTCCG
This sequence comes from Armatimonadota bacterium, assembly GCA_016183835.1. Taxonomy (GTDB): domain Bacteria; phylum Armatimonadota; class UBA10988; order UBA10988; family UBA10988; genus JACPDV01. The sequence continues at coordinate 9,621 of JACPDV010000772.1, read as the reverse complement.
CCGCGTGGAGCAGGCTCTGCCCCGCCTCCTTGCTCCCGTTCTCCGCGAAAGCGCGGCCGAGGATGGCCATCGTCGCGGAGCGCGCCTCGTCGTCGCGGCTGGTGCCCGCCGCCTGCTCGACCTGTGTGGCCAGCTCCGGGGCGTTCTGGCCCGCCGCCAGGCCGGCCTTCAGCGCACGGGAGACCGCGACGATCAGGCGTGGCAGCCCGATCTCCGACTCAGCCCGCCGGGCCTTCGCCGCGCCCTCGATGGCCTTGGCGTAGGCGGCCACGGCCACCGCCGGGAGCGCCGCGTCGGCCCCGGTGTCGGCCACGAGTTGGATGCCGTCCAGGTCGAGCGGGTCGCCGGTCAGGGCGAGGGCCTCCTTGAGCAGCTCCTGGCTCCCGGCGCCGGCGCCGGGGCTGTTGGCCACCACTTCACACAGCGCCTGCACCTCGGAGTGGCGGTCGGCGGGCTGAGTGGTGGTGTAGCCGCGCGCCACCGCCACCGCGTCGTCGCGGTAGCCGTTCGCCGCCAGCGCGCGGGCCAGCACGATCCGCGCCTGGCGCAACCCGGCGGGATCCTTCTGGAAGAGGGCGAGCCCGGCGACCGCCTCGCTGGTCAGCCCGAGCGCCGCCGGCACCGTCAGGGCCGCCTCCCAGGTGGCCGCCTGCTTGGACCGCGCCACCACTTCGCGGGCGGCGGTGAAGGTCACCTGCGCCACCTGGTCTACGCCCGCGACGTGTTGTGCGCGAGCGGCGTAGAGCAGCACCATCGCGCGCTGATCCTGGTCGGCGAAGGCCAGGGCGAGCGCCTCCGAGGCGGCGTTGCTCCCCAGCGTCTTGTCGCCCCCGCGCGACAGCACCTCGGACACCACCAGCAGCGACCGCGCGCGCCGGTAGCCGTCCACCACCCGCCGCGCACTCTCGAGCGCGGCCTTGGCCGTGACCAGTCCGGCCGGCGCCAGCCCGGCGTCCACCTGTGCGCGGGCCACCCGGCACAGCGCGGCGACCTGCAGCGCGGCGCTCGACGGCGGGTCCACCAGCTCGCCGCCCAGCTTCTGTGCGGTGCCCACGGCCGCGTCGAAACGGGCCTTGCCCACCTGGAGAGTCACCAGGTGCGACAGCGCGCGCTGCCGGTCATCCGGATCGCTGACGGAGTCGGCCGCGCGGAGCGCCGCATCGTCGTTCCCGGCGGCCACGTGGAGCAGCATCAGGTCGGTCAGCACGTCGGCCTGCGCCGGATCGCCCGCGGCGTTGCGCTCGGCGGCCGGGATCTTCTGCCCGAGCTCGAGGATCCGGCCGAGCGTCTCCACCGTGGGCAGCTTCCCGCCCGCCGCGGCATCGGCGGCGAGCCGTACCAGCAGCGCCGCGGCCACCGCGGGGTAGCGCCCGCCCACCTCGCTCGCGGTGAGCAGCGCCAGGGCCTCATCGCCGGCCCGGTAGCGCGCCTCGGTCAGCCCCACCTGCAGCGCGGCGCGGTCGGCCCCTTGCGTGCGATCGGCCGCTTTCTGCACGGCGTCCACGTCGCCCCGCTGCGACACCAGCAGCGCCGCCTCGGCCAGCGCCCGCCAGCGCGGGCCGGCCGGGCCGGTGGCATCGGCGGTGGACGTGATCGTCGCCAGACCCTCCTCCAGGTTGCCCAGCACCGCCTGCAGCAGCCCCACCTCGAAGATCGACTCACGCGGCAGCGACTTGTCCTGCTGCACCAGTTGCCGCGCCTCCAGGAGCGCCGTCTTCGCTACCCGGGCGGACGACCCGCTGGGCGGCCCGAGCACCTGTGCGCCGGACGGCCCGACCACGAGCGCTGCCGCCAGGATGCCCACCCACAGCCAGAGGGTCTTCACACCACCCATTGCCACCGCCTCCGTTCCGGCGCCGAACCGCGCCGCGCCGCCTTTCCCGGCTCGGCCGCCAACTCCTCCCGCGGCGCAGGAGCCCCCGCCGCCTCCGCGAAGTGGTCCCGAGCCGGCGCCGGCACGGGCCGGACCCGAGGTGCGACGTGGCTGCTGCCTACCCTTGGACCGCCCACTGGCTGTGGGCCACCGGACAGAATCACTTCTACCGGCGGTTCACCAACACCTACGTCTTCTTCCGCTGCGAGGTGACGCTCCCCTGCCAGCCCGCCGCCGCGCCCGTGCGCGTCACCGCCGACACGCGCTACCGGCTGTGGGTCAACGGTACCAGCGTCAACCGCGGCCCCGCGCGCGGTTACCCCGAGTCGCTGCCGTACGACGAGATCGACCTGGCGCCGTGGCTCCATGAGGGAGTCAACGTGCTCGGCATCCTGGCGCACTGCATCGGCGACTACACCTTCCAGAGCGAGTATGCCGGACGGCCCGGGGTGCTCCTCGACGGCGCCGCCGAGGTGCCCGGCCACGCGCCGGTGCGGCTCGACACCCATCCCGCCGGGTGGCAGGCGCGCGAGGGCGACGGCTATCGCCGCGGCGTCGAGCGCTCCTCGGTGCAGACCGGGTGGCAGGAGGACTGCGACCTGGCGCGCTGGCCCGGCGACTGGCTGGAGCCGGGCGCCGATCCTGCCGGCTGGGGCACGCCGGCCGATCTCGGGCCGCACCCGCAGCCGCCCTGGCTGACCCTCGAGCCGCGTTGGCTCCCGCTCCTCACGGAGACCGAGCGCGAGCCGCTCAAGCTCGCTGGGATCTTCGCCGCCCGGCAGGCTGAGGGCTGGCGCGAGGTGGAGAACCTGTCCGACCCGCTCGCCGCCGAGGACTGGCAGCCGGCGCCCGAGGCCGCGCAATGCGACGACGACGCCGTGACCGTGGCCGCACTTCCCGATGGCCGCGCCGTGGCGGCGGTGTTCGACCTCGGGCTGACGTGCCTGGGCCACCCCGAGCTGTCGATCCTGAATGCGTCGGGTGGGGTGGTGGAGCTGGCCTATGCCGAGCGGGTGCTGCCCGGCGGGTTCGTCGCCACGCGGCCGCCGCAGCCGGTGCAGCCCCGGCTCGTGGATCGCTTCCGGCTCCGCAACGGGGCACAGGAGGCGATGGTCTTCAACCCGCGCGGGTTCCGTTACGTGGCGGTGATCGTCCGCGACGCGCCCGGGCCGGTCACCTTCCGCTGGCCGCGGCTGTGCGAGATCGGCTACCCCTGCCCTCAGCGCGGTGCGCTCGAGACCGGCGAGGAGCTGCTCGACAGCATCTGGCAGACGGGCGTCACCACGCTGCGGCGGAACATGACCGACGCCTACACCGACTGCCCCTGGCGCGAGCAGGCACAATGGTGGGGCGACGCGCGGGTGGAGTTCCTGATCAACGCGCACAGCCTGGGCGATACTCTGCTCCTCGGCCGCGGCGTGCGGCAGGGCGCCCAGTCGCAGCTCGCCAACGGGCTGCTCTACGGTGTCTTCCCGGGCAAGAGCTTCGTCCTGCCGGACTACAACTTCGTCTGGATCGAGACCCTCTGGGACCACTACCAGCACACCGGCAGCGACGCACTGCTGCGCGAGCATGCCGGCACGCTTCGCCGCTGCCTGGCCTGGTTTCGCGACAAGACCGACCACACCGGGCTGCTCACCACGCCCGAGGGCACCTGGCTCTTTCTCGACTGGGCGCCGCTCTACCGCGACCAGTACAGCACCGTCTACAACCTGCGCTACCTGCAGGCGCTGGCGGCCTCGGCGCAGATCTTCGCCCGGCTCGGCGACCACGACAGTGCCGACGCCTGCATCGGCCGCGGCATGTTGGCGGCGATGTCGCTCACCCAGCGCGTCTACGACCCGGACACCGGGCGCTGGCACGACGGCTGGGACGCCGCCGCGAACCGCCGGGTCGAAGCGGTCAGCGCCCACGCGCAGGCGCTGGCGATCCTGCTCGGGCTGCAGCCCGAGTCGCACGACCGGCTGTGCCGCGAGGTGCTGATCCCGGTCATGTGCGGCGAGTGCGACGACGTGGTGGCGCCGTCACCGTTCTTCAGCGCGTTCGTGCTGGAGGCGCTGGCCGAGCGCGGTTACGGCGCGGATGTGGTGGACATCATCCGGCGGCGGTGGGGCGAATGGGTCTTCCAGGGGCATCCCACGTGGCCAGAGGAATGGCACCCGGAGGGCGACTGGAACATGAGCCTGTGCCACGCCTGGAGCGGGGCGCCGACCTGGATCCTGAGCCGGATCCTGCTGGGCGTGCGGCCGCTCGAGCCGGGCTGGCGGCGGGTCCTGATCGCGCCGCGACGGGCGGGGCTGAGCCGGGTGAGCGGCAAGGTGCCGGCGCCGCAGGGCGACGTGGCGGTGGCGTGGCGGGTCGAGGGCGGGACCTGGCACGTGAGCGCGACGGTGCCCGCTGGGATGGCCGCGGTGGTGGACCTGGGCGACGGCACGCGCCGCGATGTGGGGCCGGGCGAGCACCAATGGGGCGTGCCGGCCTGAGGAGACCGTGATGGCGAAGGAAACCGTGGACCCGGAGTTCTGCGAGACCAAGTGCCCGGTCTGCACGGCGGCGCGCAAGGGGCACGTGCTCGCGCGGCTGTTTCAGCGCATCGAGCTGTTCCTCACCCGCGGCGGCTGCCCCTACGGGCGGGCGCGGCAGCGCAAGTATGGGGTGCGGCCGGACGAGGCAGTACCGCGGAAGGACTAGCAGAAGGGACAGCGCCGGCCGTCCGGCAGACGGTAGGGGCGGGGTCTCCCCGCCCGCTGGGCCGAACGGAACCTGCCGGCGGCAAGCCAGACGGGCGGAGAGACCCCGCCCCTACCGGGCGGAACCACGAGCGCTGTGTGCCAATGCTCCGAGCATTACGGCACCAGTCCCGCGCCGCGCAGATACGCCACGCTATCCGCCACGCTCTGCGCCTTGCCCGCCTGGTCGAGCTGCACCCCGGCCATGCCCTCCAGCTCCATCGTGAACGGCCCGTGCATGCCGCGGTCGTTGAGCAGCTTGAAGATCGCGGGGAAGTCCACGATGCCCTGGCCGAGGGTGGGGAAGGCGTGGTTGTGGTAGCCGCCGAGGGTGTCCTTGAGGTGCACCGAGACGATGTGCGGCAACGCCTTGCGCACCTCTTCCACGCCGTCGATCGCGTGGTTGTAGTAGTGGATGTTGGCGGTGTCGAAGTTGATGCCGATGGCCGGGTGCCCCACGCCGGTCATGGTGGCGAGCATCTTGTCGCCGTTGTCGCACAGATCGGGATGGGTCTCCATGCCGATCTTGATCCCGGCCACCTCGGCCAGATCGCCCACCGCGCGGAGGCGCTCGTAGACGGTATCGAGCGGCGTCTGGTCGGCGCGCACGCTGACGAAGATGACCTTCGCGCCGAGCACATTGGCCGCCTCGAAGACCGGCTTGAAGCGCTCCGCGAGGTCCGCCTCGCCGGCCGGGCAGGGCGCCATCACGGTCAACGCGCTGAGGCCGTGGGCGGCGAGCTGAGCCTTGACCGCCGCCGCCTGGTCCGGGGCGGGCACGCCGATCTCGACGTACCTCACGCCCAGTGTGGGCAGGTGCTCGTAGGCCATGTCCTGCCACGGGTGGTAGCTGCCGAGGTTGCACGAGAGGAGGTTGTCCATGGTCCCTTCCTGGCCGCCGGGAGCGTAGCCCGCTGCGCGGACGATGTCAACGGCGGGATGCAAGGAGTTCGCGGGCGCGCGCCGAACCGCGCCGGGCACGCGGAGACTAGCGGATGTCCACGCAGTATGTGCTCGGCATCGACGCCGGCACGCAGAGCCTCCGGGCCATGCTCTTCGATCTCCACGGCCGGCCCGTGGGGAGCTCCAGTCAGCCCTACATCACGCACTACGACCGGGTGTCGTGGGCCGAGCAGGAGCCCGCCGACTGGTGGAGCGCCGCCGTCGCCTGCACCCGCAGGGCCGTCGCCGAGGCCGGCGTGGACCCGGCTGCCGTGGTCGGCGTGAGTGTCGATTCCACAAGCTGCACCATGCTCCCCGTCCGGGCCGACGGTACGCCGCTCCGCCGCGCGCTGCTCTGGATGGACGTCCGCAGCGTGGAGCAGGCCGCGCGGGTGACCGCCACCGGGCATCCGCAGCTCAGGTACGTGAGCTGGGTCGAGTCGGCCGAGTGGATGATCCCGAAGGCGCTGTGGCTCAAGGAGAACCAGCCCGAGCTGATCCGCGACGCCGACTACGTGATCGAGTGCCAGGACTGGCTGCTCCACCGGCTCACCGGGCGCTGGGTGGCGTGCGTCAACCAGTGCACCTGCAAGTGGAACTACGCCGCGCCCGAGGGCGGCTGGCCGGTGGACTTGCTCCGCCAGCTCGACTTCCCCGAGCTGGTGGACAAGTGGCCCACCGAGGTGCTCGGCATGGGCGCGCCGGTGGGCAACCTGACGCCCGCCGCCGCCGAGGAGCTGGGCCTGACCACGAGCGCCGTGGTCGCCCAGGGCGGAATCGACGCGTACGTCGCCATGCTGGGGCTGGGCGTCACGGAGCCCGGGCGCATGGCGCTGGTGATGGGCACCTCCACCTGCCACATGGCGCTCTGCGACCGGGGCATGTTCGAGACGCACGTCTGGGGTCCGTACCCGGACGCGCTGCTCCCCGGCACCTGGGTGCTGGAGGGCGGGCAGACCACGACCGGCGCGATCGTCACCTGGTTCCGCGACCAGTTCGGCGAAGCGGCGGCGCGCCGGGCCGCCGAGCGGGGCGTGGAGGTCTGGGACGTGCTCGACGAGGAGGCGGCCGCGGTTGCGCCGGGGAGCGAAGGGCTCGTCCTGCTCGACTACTTCCAGGGCAACCGCACGCCGCTCCGGGACCCGCAGGCGCGCGGCACGCTGGTGGGGCTGTCGCTCAAGCACACGGCGGCGCACGTCTTCCGGTCGATCTACGAGGGCACGGCCTACGGCACGCGGCACATCCTGGCCGACCTGGCGCAGGGCGGGTTCCGGGCGGACGGCATCTACGCTTGCGGCGGCGGCACCAAGTCCGCCCTGTGGCTGCAGATCCACGCCGACGTGTGCGGGGTGCCGCTCTACCTGACCAGGGTCGCCGACGCCACCTGCCTGGGCACGGCCATCTGCGCCGCGGCCGGGGCGGGGTGCTATCCGGACGTGCGCGCGGCGGCGGCGGGGATGGTGCAGATGGAGCGCCGGATCGACCCGAACGAGGGCAACCGCGCGGTCTACGATCGGCTGTATGAGCAGTACGTGGCGCTCTACCCGGCGCTGCGCGACTCGATGCACGCCCTGGCCGCCCACCAGAGTGGAGAGGAGTGAGCGCCGACATGGCCGCTGGCTCGACGGAGAGCCGCCGGATGCCGCTGCTCGGCCGCGTGGGGCTGTTCGCCCTGGCGGTGGCGGCCGGCGGCGTGCCGGTGTTCCTGTGGCTGCCGCCCGAGACGATGTCGTGGCTGCTCTCGCTCTACTACCCGGCCGACCAGCTCGACCTCACCAACCCGGACCTGCAAGCCACCTGGCTGGCGGTGCTGGCCCTGGCGGCAGGGCTGGTGGTGTGGCTGGTGCTGTGGATCATCCTCGCGGCGGCCAGCCGGCGGCAGCGGCGCGAGGCCCAAGCCGCGGTGCCGCCGCCGCTGCGGGCGCTGCGCCAGGCCATGGCCGACGGCGATCCGGAGGCGCTGGCCGACGCCGCGGACGAGTGCGGCCGGAAGCTCGGCGACGAGGCCGTGGGGGACCTCCTGGCGGCGCTGGAGGCGGGCTTCGACGAGTTGACCCGGCAGCGGGTGGCGGCGGCGCTGTACCAGATCGGCCGCGCCGTCACGGCCGAGGTGGACCTGCTGCCGCGGCGCTAACGCGCGGTCCGCTGGAACCCCTCGCAGGCCGGAAGTTTGTGGACCGCGTTGTCCTGACATCTCGATACTGTGATATAGTTGAGCCGCGGAGCGACCCATGCGACGGCTGCTCAGGCGGCTGGTGACCCGCACCGAGGGCTTCATCAAGGGCATGCTGTTCGACTGCCGCAACTGCGGGCAGTGCGTCCTGAGCAAGACCGGTCTGGTCTGCCCCATGACCTGCCCGAAAGCGCTGCGCAACGGCCCTTGCGGCGGCACCCTCGACGGCCAGTGCGAGGTCTATCCCGACCAGCCCTGCATCCACGTCCGCATCCACGGGCGCGTGGTGGGGCAGGAGAGCACCGACCTCCCGCCCCTCCTCCCGCCGGTCGATCCACGGCTCTTCCACACCAGCTCCTACATCAACTGGTGGACCCGGCGCGACGCCGCGGGCACCACGCCGCTCGAGTATCTCGACCTGGGCCACGAGCGCACCAGGCTGCCACAGCAGACCGGCTCCAAGCTCGAGGCCGCGATGAAGGCCGGCGAGTGGATCGTGACGAGCGAGATCCGCTCCCCGCGCTCCGCCGACTGGAGCAGGTTGCTCGCCGAGGCCGACGTGCTGCGCGGGCACTTCCACGCGGTAAACGCCACGGCCTACCTCAACGGCCGGCCGTCGGTCAGCTCGCCGGTGACCGCGGGCAAGGTCGTCGAGCTGGGGCTGGAGGCCATCGCCCAGGCCACCTGCCGCGACCATACCCGCACCTCGTTCGTCTCGGAGCTGATGCAGAACCAGCTTGCCGGGGTACACAACCTGCTCTGCCTCACCGGCGACTACTTCGCGGGCTCGCCCTGCATCCGGCAGGTCTACGACATGGACTCGTCGCTGATGCTCTACGAGGCGCGCTGTCTCCGCGAGCGGAGCGCGATTCAGTTCACCGGGCAGAAGGTGGCCGTGCCGCCGAAGCCGTGGCTGGGAGCGGCCATCAACCCTTTCACCACGCCGCAGAACATCCCGGTGCGGCGGCTCAAGCAGAAGGCGGCGGCGGGGGCCGACTTCATCCAGAGCCAGCTCATCCTCGATGTGGCGCGGTTCGGCGAGTTCATGGCGCGGGTCTGCGACGAGGGGCTCGACCGCGAGCTGTTCATCCTCGCCGGCGTGCCGGTGGTGGTCTCGGCCAAGGCGCTGGAGATGCTGCCGAGCATCCCCGGGGTGTGGCTGCCCGAGGCTGTGCACCGCCGGCTCCGCGAGGCTGCCGACCTGCGCCGCGAGGGGGTGGCGCTGGCGGTCGAGACCGTGCAGGCGCTGCGCGACACGCCCGGCGTGTGCGGCGTGCACCTGATGCTGTTCGGCACCGACTCGACCGCCGTGGTCGAGGTCCGGGAACGCATGTCCGGGCACGCCGCCAGGCCCGCTCCTGCGGGTGCGTCCGGCAACCCGGCGGCAGAGGCGGTAGGATCCGCTCTTGCGGACGCGTCCGGCAACCCGGCGGCGGAGCTGCGTCCGCAATAGCGGATCCTGCGCTCCAGGTGAACAAGGTTCTCGGCAAGGAGACAGTGACGTGGCGATCGACGGACTGAAGCTGATCGGGGAGCGCATCAACCCCGGGTTCAAGAGCTCGAAGGAGCTGCTCGACAACAAGGACCTGCCCGGCCTGCAGGCGCTGGCGGTGGACCAGGTGCAGAAGGGCGGTTGTGAGTACCTCACGGTCAACGTCGGCGAGGCGGCGACCAAGGACCCGGGGTTCCTGAGTGAGCTGATCCAGGCGATCCAGGACGTGGTCGATCTCCCGCTGGCGTTCGACTACCCGAGCCGCGACGTGCAGGAGCTGTGCCTGAAGGTCTTCGACCCGGCCAAGGCGGCGGGCCGGAAGCCGGTGATGAACTCGGTCACCGAACTGCGCTGGGACATGCTCGACATCCGCGGGCTGCAGCCGTTCAAGGTCGTCCTGATGGCCAGCGAG
>JACPDV010000760.1 GCA_016183835.1 Armatimonadota bacterium | reverse complement strand
CGCAGGGGGAGGACTCTCCCGCACCCTTGCCGCCCTCCTCCTCCTCGCCGCTGCGGCGCAGGCCCTGCCGCCGCTCTCCTACAGCCCCGGGCCCGACGAGGCGGTCCGGTTCGTGGTCGCCGCCGCGGCGCAGCACGCCTTCGTCCAGCCCGCCAGCATCGGCCGCTCGGCGCAGGGGCGCGACATCCCTGTGATCACCCTTCGCGACCCGCGCGTGCCGGCGCTCGAAGTCCCGCGCATCCTCGTCCTCTGCCGCCAGCACGGCAACGAGCCGGCCGGCACCGTCGCGATGCTCGGGATGATCGCCGATCTCGCCGAGGGCCGGATGGGTCAGCTCGAGGAGTGGCTGCAGCACGTCTGCGTGCAGATCGTGCCCTACGTCAATCCCGACGGCGCCGCCGCCGACCGGCGCCACAACGCCCGCGACGTGGACCTCAACCGCGACTGGGTGCTCCGCACGCAGCCCGAGACGCGGGCGGTCGAATACCTGGTGGGGCTGTGGCGGCCCGACTGCGTCCTCGACCTGCACGAGCTCCACCCCAACGACGCCGTGGGGCTCAACACGGTGGAGGCGCCGAACGAAGGCGTCCTCGGCCAGCTCGTGGGCGGCGAGTCACGGCGCTTGCAGTGGTTCATCCTCGACCGTCTGCAGCCGTGGGGCTTCCCGCTCCGGCCGAGCTACTGGGACGCGGCGTCGCACCCGGGGCTCTGCCATCGCCACTTCGCCCGCGAGGAGCAGCGCACGTCACTCCTCTTCGAGAGCGAGCGCGAAGGCAACCGCACGCAGCTCCCGCGCCGCGCGCAGTTCCACCGCTTCGGCGTGCTGGCCGCGGTCGAGTACTACGCCACGCGGGGCGCCGCGCCGCTGCCCTTCATCCTCCCCCGCACGCCGCCGACCGGCGGGCGCGAGGGCTATGAGGACTCCGTGGCGGTGCGGCCCAGCGCTCCGGCGCACCGCGCCGCACCGGAGCCGCGCATCGTCGTGGTCAGCCCCGACCTGCAGCAGCCGGTGGCGCAGGGCGCCCGGCTGGTGGCGCGGCTCGACGGCGTGCCCGACTTCAGCTATGCGTCGGTGCGCATCGACGGGCAGGGGCGCTACTTCTCCAACAAGCCGGCGGTAGACTACGACCTGCGCGCCGCCGAGCTGGGCGAGGGGCGGCACGTCCTGCTGATCCAGGTCCATCGTGAGGACGGGAGCGTGCTGGAGCACGAGCAGGTGTTCAGCGTGGCGCTGGGCGGCGGGCAATGACCACCTGGGTGGACGTCGACCCTGCGGCCCTCGCCCACAACGCGCGCGAGGTGCGGCGGCTGGTGGGCGAGCGCGTCAAGCTCTGCGCCGTGGTGAAGGGCAACGGCTACGGCCACGGCGCCGTGCTCGCGGCCGAGGCGTTCCTGGCGGGCGGGGCGGCCTGCCTGGGGGTCACCACCGTGGCCGAGGGGATCGAGCTGCGCAGTGCCGGGGTGGCCGCGCCCATCCTGCTCCTCGCCTCGCAGGCGCCGGACGAGGCGGGCGACGTGGCACGGCACCACCTCACCGCCACCGTGAGCGACCTGCCGGCGGCGGAACGGCTCTCGGCGGCGGCCAGCGCGGCGGGTGTAAGCGTCAAGGTACACCTGCTGATCGACACCGGCATGGGCCGCGACGGCTGCCTGCCCGCGGACGCGCCGGACCTCTGCCGCCAGCTCCATCGGCTCTTCGGGCTCGAGGTCGAGGGGGTGTACACGCACTTTCCCAACAGCATCGCCAGGAACATCGAGCCGACCCGCGTGCAGTGGGGGCGGTTCGCCGCGACACTGGTGCAGCTCGAGCCGCGGCCGCCGCTGGCCCACGCCGCCAACTCGGGCGCCACGGTGGACGTGCCCGAGTCGCGGCTCGACATGGTCCGCGTCGGCACGCTGCTCTACGGCCAGTATCCCAGCCCGCACGTCTCGCGTGAGCTAGACCTGCGCGAGACGTGGTGGCTCAGATCGAAGCTGGTGGAGGTCCGGCGCCTGCCGGCGGGCTCGGCGATCGGCTACGGCAGCGAGACGGTGCTCCGCTCCGAGCGGCTGGTGGGCACGCTGCTCGTGGGCTGGCAGCACGGCTTCACACTCGCCCCCGAGAGCCGGCAGCGCGGCCTGCGCGGGATGTACCGGGCGCTCTTCCCAGCCGCGCTGACGGTGACGATCAAGGGCGTGGCCTGCCCGGTGCTGGGGCGGGTGTCGATGCAATCGTGCGCGGTGGACGTCACGGACGTGCCCGACGTGGCGGTGGGCGACGTGGCCACCGTGCCGTGCCGGCGGGTGCCGGTGGACCGCGCGGTGCCGCGGGTGGTGGTCGCCGATGCCGCGAGCGACGCAGGAGCAAAACGTGCGATTTGAGCTCGGCGAGATGAAGACCGATTGGGAGAGCTTCGGCACTCTGGCGCGCCTCCACCATGAGATCTCCAACAGCCGAGAGGCAGAGCGCACGGTTGACTTGAGCCGAACGGCTTCGTTCCAGGCCAACCTGTGCGCGGCCCTGGCTGCCGTTGTCGCCCAGCAGGCGACCGCTGTCTCCTGGACTCGTCCCCGCCGGAACGTGGCTTGCGCTTGGCAGGTGAGCGGCTTCTGGGAATGGCTCGGTAGGCGTCGACGCATTGACTTGCCCCCACCTCCTATCCCGTTCGACGCGTTCTGGCCCACCCAACGCAACGAGCAACACGACTACGTTCGGCGAAGCTTCGGCCCGTCCACGCCCGGACTCCCCCAGATGACGCCGGCCCTGCTCGAGGAGTTCCGCAGCGCGCTTCTAGAGCTGCTCTCCAACGCGGACGACCACGCCGAGGCGACCGATGGCGTCTTCTGTTGTGGCGAGTACTCCCCCAGTCGGCACCGGCTAAGATACACGGTTGCCGATACTGGGATCGGCATCCGGCAGCGAGTCCAGCGCAGCCGGAGTCAGTCCAAGACGCCAGTTGAGGCAATCCGGTGGGCGCTTGCGGGCAACACGACGCGGAGCGGCAGCCGCCCCGGCGGGAACGGTCTGCAACTGATCCAGGAGTTCATAGGTCTCAATAGCGGCAAGCTGGTGTTGGCGTCGGATGCTGCTGTGTGCACCGTGAAGCACGGCGTGGCTTATGAGCACCCCCTGGGCTTCCCGTTTCCGGGCACCGCGGTTACACTGGAGATCAACACGAACGACCAGCAGTCGTACCGCTTGGCGACCGAGATCGACCCGGGCTCCGTGTGGGGGCAGTGAGCCCCCGGCAAGAGGAGCGAGCGTGAAATCGACAGTGGTAGTCGCGCAACTGGCCCGGACGCCGTACTGCGTGGCGGCTGAGGATGGCGACAAGGTTCACGAAGCCGTTGCGGCAGCGATCCGCGCAGGCGTACAAGTGGAGTTCTCCTTCGAGGGTGTGGAGGACCTGACTTCCGTGTTCCTCAATGCGGCCGTGGGCCGCCTGTGGGGCGAGTACGACGACAGCTTCCTGCGGACGCAGCTCCTGCCGCCGGTTGCCGCCACGCCACGCCAACTCGCCCTGCTCAAGCGTATTGTCGAGCGCGCGAAGCGGTACTTCGCGGATCGCGCCACCTACGAAGCCGCCGAGCGGGGGCTGTTCGAAGATGCCGACGCCTGACGTACACGACGTCCGCGCCCGGTCCTTCGGGTCCGGTGACGAGTTGTTCGTGGATAGCAGCGTCTGGCTCCCTGTCGTCGCTCCGCTCATGGTCCGCCTCTACCAGGTCAACGCCTACGGCCCGACGTGGCTGCGGATCCGCGCTGGCGGTGCTGTCGTCCACACCGACACGGTCGTTCTGAGCGAAGTCTTCAACCGCATCCTTCGGAGCCGTTGGGAGGTCGCCGTGAGCCAGGCCGAGGCCGAGGCCCGCGAGCGGCCATCACTCAAGTCGTTTCGATCCAGCGATGACGGCCAGCTTGCTCTGGAGGAGGCGGCCGAGGCAGCGACGGACATCCTCTCGTGGTCCATCCTGAGCCCGGAGGTCCCTGACCGCGACGAAGTGCAGGCGGCCATCGATGCCGCGGCCGGGGGTTCCCTCGACATCACCGATGCGCTTATTGTGGAGACCTGCCGGCTCAACCACCTGACCCTCCTCACCGATGACGCCGACTTCGCCGGCAGTGGCGTTCCCATCCTGACGGCCAACCCTCGACTGCTGCGGTAGTGCCCTGCGTTCCGGCACCCGAGGCCTGGCAGGGATCTGTCGTGATGCAGCCAAAGCCCCGTACCAGGACGCTGAGCCCATGCGCACCGCCTACGGCACCTATGCCCTTCCCACCTACTCCCTCGAAGACGCCCTGCGTCTCATCGCCGAGCTGGGCTACGACGGCGTGGAGATCTGCGTCGGCCCGCGCCACACGCCCGTCGAGGCGCTGACGCCCGAGCGCTGCGCCGCGGTGCGTGCGCTGCTGGGTGAGCTGGGTCTGGGCGTGCCGGCGCTGATGCTGATCAGCGCGCACCTCTGGAACCCCGACCCCGACAAGCACCGCGCCACGCTCGAGCACGTCCGCGCCTGCGCCGCCGCCGCCCACGCGCTGGGCGCCCGGCCGGTGCTGAGCGTGGGCTTCGGCGGGCGCACGGCGGAGTGGGAGACCATCCGTGCGCCATTCGCCGAGCTGCTGGCCGACTACGCCAGGCTGGGCTGGGAGGAGGGCGTGGTGATCGCCGGCGAGGCGCATTGCGGCGCGGCGGTGGACCGTTCCGAGCGGGTGATGTGGCTGCTCGACCAGGTGGCGTCGCCTGAGGTCCGGCTGCACTTCGACATCGTGCACATGTACCTGGCCGGCGAGGACGAGGCCGACGCGGTGGCGCGGCTGCTGCCGTACACGGCGCACACACACATCACGGACGCGCGGAAGCACGCCGACGGCACGTTCGACCTGCTGCTCTTGGGCCAGGGCGATCTGGACGCGGCGAAGTACGTGCGGGCGATGGCGGCGGGCGGCTGGGACGATTTCATCACGCTCGAGGTGAGTGCGCGGGTGTGGGACGCGCCGGGGTATGACCCGGTGGAGGCGGCGCGGTTCTCGCTGGCGAGTCTGAGGGGGGCGATGGGGCCAGTTACGCCTGGGTGAGTCCTCTGACCCACGCCAGATTCCGCCCCAGCTTGCTCTCCACCGGCTCGTTGCGGAAGTCCTCCAGCGAGATGTACCCGCCGTACTCCCGCTCGCGCAACTGCCGGAAGAGCTGCGGCACCTCGTAGACGCTGTCCGCCAGGTCGCAGACCTCCCACGTCCAGTTCAGCCGCCCGTCGTCCCCGCGGTCGCCTGCCACCGCCCGGCCGCCCGCCAGATGACAGTGCGCCAGATGGGGGCCGAGCAGGTCCAGCCCCATCCCCCACGGCTCGTGGCCCTCGCCCAGGCTCATGTTCGCCACGTCGTAGATCACCCCCACCTCCGCCGGGTCGAACTCGCGCACCACCAGGTAGGCCTGGCTCGCGCTGCACGCCACGGTGCCGCGGTGGATCTCCAGGACCACCTTCACCCCGTACCGCCGCGTGATCGCCACGGCCTCGTGAAACGCCTTGACCGTCTCGTCCAGCAGCTCGCGGTAGTTCTGGTCGGCCCGGTAGCCGCGCGGCCCGCCGAGGCGAAACATGGGGATCCCCCAGCGGTCGCACGCCTCGGCCACGCGGCGCACCTCCTCCAGGTCGGTGGCGGGCATGTTGGTGGCCAGGCCGACGACGTCCAGCCCCAGCTCCGCGCTGACCGCCAGCAGGTCTTGCCCGCGCTCGAGCAGGTTGGCCGGCGAGAGGTCGTTCTTGACATTCCCCCACGGCGAATACGGCTGGCCGCGCTGCGCCTCGGGGATGTGCCGGCAGCGCCACTCGGCGCCGTCGAACCCCAGTCCCGCCAGGCACTCCGCGGTCTCGCGGAGGTCGTGCTCGGGCACCATCACCGTGGTGGCCGACAGCTTCATGACGTCTCCTAGAATGGGGACAGACGGTGGTTTTTCGCGCAAAAAACCACCGTCTGTCCCCAATTACTCCAATTACTGGCAGCGCGGGCCGAGGCCGCGTTTGGCCAGGTACTGCTGATGATACCCCTCCGCTTCCCAGAAGGTGGGGGCCGGGAGGATCTCGGTGACGATGGGACGGGGGAAGCGCTCGGCCGTGGCGGCCTTCGAGGCCTCCGCCTCGCGATGCTGGTCGGCCGTGTGGCAGAAGATCACCGAACGGTACTGCGTGCCGTGGTCCGGCCCCTGGCGGTTGAGCGTGGTGGGATCGTGGCACTCCCAGAAGTGCTCCACGAGCTGCGCGTAGCTTACCTGGTCCGGGTCGTAGGTCACCTCCACCACCTCGGCGTGGCCGGTGTGATCGGTGCAGACCAGCTCG
>JACPDV010000776.1 GCA_016183835.1 Armatimonadota bacterium | reverse complement strand
GGACCGGGGAGGCAGCCACCCACTACACCGAGACCTACATCACCGAGGCCACCTGGATGCGCAAAGAGGGCTGGCGCACCAGCGAGTGGAAGCTGATCCGCGCGCTCGAGCCCGACTTCCACTACAAGCCGCCGGTGGAGCTGTACAACCTGTTCAACGACCCGCTCGAGCTGCACAACGTGGCCGACTCCGAGCCGGCTGTGGTGGACTACCTCACCGCGCGCATGCGCGCCTGGGTGGCGAAGCGCGAGGCGGAGCAGGGGATCACCAATCCCATGTACACCAACACCTCCTGGAGCGGGCACAAGGACGGGCCGTTCGAGAGCAGCGACGAGGCCTACAACACGCAGTACATCGGCGGGCCGGCCCAGGCCAAGAAGATGCAGGAGGGGCCGGCGAAGCCGTAGGGCGGAGGGGGGGCGCTCGGCGGAGACGTACCATGAGGCCGGAGGACGCCCCGCGGCGGTTGCTGCTCGACCGGGTGACTCGCGTCTGCCACTACGACGGCACGCGCCCACCCGAGTGCAGCAACTTCCACTCCTGCCTGCGCGGCTGTCTGGAGTTCCTGGGCGACGAAGTCCTGTTCGACCGCGCGCCGAAGACCGACGACCGCTGGCACAGCGTGTACATCCACCTGATCGGCACGTCCGGCGCGTCGTTCCGGCTGCTCTGGCCGCACGAGGGCTGGGAGGGCGTCAACCCAAACCCCATCTACATGGCCGAGGACCCGCTCGACATGCTGCGGCGGAGCTTCGAGGCCGCTGGCCTGGGCTTCTCGGTCTGCCTCCGCCGGAGCTTCGCCGAGGAGACGGGGCTGACCGGCGAGATCGTCGACGACGAGGCCGAGTACCGCCGCCGCATCGTCCTCAGCCTGAACGAGGGCAAGCCTGTCATCGCGTTCGGCCTGGTGGGCCCGCCCGAGGCCAGCCTGATCGTCGGCTACGACGAGGGTGGCGACGTACTCATCGGCTGGAGCGGCTTCCAGGATGACGACGCGTTCAAGGCCGGGCTGCAGTATGAGCCCACCAAGCAGTTCCGCAAGCGCCGGTGGTTCGATGACACGCTCGGCCTGGTGCTGCTGGGAGAGCCGGCCGATCTGCCGCCGGCGGACGACATGGCCAGGCGCGCGCTCCGTCACGCCGTGGAGGTGATGGAGACGCCGTCCGCCCGGGGCCGCTACAGCGGCTTGGCCGCGTACACGGCCTGGGCCGAGGCACTCCTGCGCGACGAGGACTTCCCCACCACCGCCAACGCCGACCTGCTGATGCAGCGGTACGTCGCCCACTTCCTCACGGCGCTCACGGTGGCCGAAGGCCGGCACTACTCGAACGTCTGGTGCCGCGCGCTGGCCACGCGCAACCCGGCCTGGAGCGACCCGCTGGTGGCCGCCGCGCAGTGCTTCAGCGACCAGCACGACCTGATGTGGGCGATCTGGGAGTTCACCGGCGGGAACGACGTCTCTCCGGCCACGGCGAAGAAGCTCAGCGACCCCGGCGTGCGCCGTCGCATCGCGCCGCTGACCCGGATCGCCCGCAAGCTCGAAGCCCAGGCCGCGGGGCACCTCCGGAAGGCGCTGGGCGGATAGCGGTTCAGGTCCGCAGCTTCACCGACCGCCGCTCGCCGTCCAGCCCATACACCAACTCGAACCCCATCGACGTGGTCACCCGCAGCCCATCGTCCACGAACGCCAACCCCGTGACCGCCCCGCCGAGCTGGTGCATGAACAGCTCCGCGGCCCGGCCCCCGTCGCGGAGCGGCGTCAGGTCGAAGACCCGCAGGTTCCGCCCGCGACTCGCCCCGCAGGCCAGCAGCGCCCGGCCGTCCACCACCGCCCAGGCCAGCGCCGTCAGCCGGCTGGTCCAGCCCTCGACGTACAGCTCCGCCATCAGCCGCCGGTCCGCGGTCAGGATCCGGCAGCAGGAGGTGTCGCTCAGCACCTCGCCGCCCATCACGATCTCCGGCTCGCCGTCGCCGTCCACGTCGGCGATCACCACCCGGCCCGGCACGCCCTCGTTGTAGCGGTACCGCCACTGTTCGGCGCCGTGCTCGTCGAACACGCGGAGCTGGATGTCGCCGCAGCCGACCGCGATGCGGACGCCCTCGCGGAACCGCCCCGCCGCCACCGCCACCGGCGCCGGCGTGCGGAGCTCCCACCACGGCCAAGGGCAAGGGTCGCGCTCGATCCGGTGCGTCCAGCGCAGGGAGCCATCGAGGTCGATGGCGCTGAGCTGCGCGGCCGCGTGGCCGACGACCAGCCACGGCGGGTCGTCCTCGACCCTGGCAACTGCGTGCACCGGACCCTCCAGGTCGCGCCAGGGCTGCTCGGACTGCTCTCCGCCGGCCGCCGTCGCCACGGCGAGCGGCCTGTGCCCCAGCTCGAACCACGCCTCGTGCACCAGCGACACGCTCTCGCCCGCCGCCAGCCGTGCCGTGCGCCGGGCGGTGAACACTGTCAGTGCGATGCCACCGGTCTGGTACCGCTCCCGCCACAGGTTCTCCGGCTCGTTCGCGGGCGGCGTGTACTCCCAGGTCTCCTGGAGGTTGCGATAGCGCAGCTCGATGGGCACGCGGCTCAGCCGCAGAGCCTCCGGCGGGCTGTCGCTCTCGATCCGGAACGTCACCGGCCCCGCCGACTCGCTGCGCCGCAAGCTGACCAGGCCCCGCCCCTCGATGGCCGCCTCCGCAGGCGTGCGGAAGTGCGCCTCCACCGCGTACAGGCCGGGCTCACGCGCCGTCACCGTGTCGGTGAACCGCACCGTGCTGCCGGGCTGCCAGTCCACCTCGCGCACCCAATCGGCGCCGGCGTAGCCCGCCAGCTTGAGGCGCACGTAGACCGACCCGTCGCCGCGCTGCTCGGCACACTCCAGCTCGGCGAACGCCGGAACGGTGCCCATCACGCCGTCGCGCGTGACCGTGACGGTGGAGTGGTCCTCCGGCGCGGCCCAGACGAAGTTGTCCTCGCAGACGATGCCGCTCACGCCGTACCGCGCGAAGTCGAGGATGGAGGCGGCGTCCGCATACGAGTGCGAGCCGCCGCCGATGCCGTCGAGGATCAGGTAAGTGTCGTCGGGTTGCCAGCCGGCGCGGATGGCCAGCTTGTCGAAGCAGCGCTCGATGGGCGCGGTGGGCGGCCCGTCGGTGACGCCCGGCGCGCCGCGCGGGTCGAGCTCCCAGACGTTGTAGAGCAGCGGGTCGCAGGGCACGACGGCCAGCCCGCCGGCCGGCTCCACCGGCGCGATGCCGATGTCGTACGCGCGCGGTGGCGACATCGCGCCGAGCCACTTCCACACACGGTTCGGATGCCCACGCCGGTGGGCGTACTCGTAGCGCCCGTCGCCGTACCAGTACGCCGCGGCGCGGAGGCTCGGGCCGGGGAACTGGCGGTCGAGGTCGGCGTCGCCGGCGGAGGGCATCCAGCCCTGGTTGTTGACGATGGCCAGTGCCCCCTCGGCCGCCGTCCGCGCGCCGTCGCCCTCGAAGTAGCGGTGCTCGGCGTCGAACAGGGCGTACTCGAGGATCACCGGCTGGCTCATCCACCAGCCGTGGCAGAGCCCGTCGCAGAGCGGCTTCCAGCTCGACACGTAGGGCGCGAAGACGGCGTTGGCCACCTTGCGCCACTGCTCGGGACCGGTCACCTCCGGGTGGTGCGTGGCGAACCAGTGTCCGGCCATCACCAGGGCGAGCGCCGGCACGAGCCCGTGGTTCTGGCGCGGGTAGTGGGGCGACTGGTACGTCGGCACGTCGATGTGACGCCAGCCCTCGTGGCTCTCAGCCCACTCCAGGACGTAGCGCGGAATGGCGTCGGCCAGGTGGTCGGGCACCAGCCCGACGGCCTCGAGCAAGCGCCATACGGAGATGCGGGAGAGCATGAAGAGGTGCGTCTGGACGATCCGTTCGGTGCGCTCGATGCCGCAGTCCAGGATGGCTTCCCACGCGGCGGCCCACTGGCGGGCCAGGCCGCCGTCGCCGGAGAGGTAGCCGAGGTAGCCCTTCTGGTCGCCGAGGCAGGAGTTGGCGATCTGCCAAGCTTGGTCGGGGTAGGCACCGTGCTCGATGGCGTCGCGTTCGGCGTCGGAGAGCGGGAAGCGGGTGGCGTGGACCTCGGCGAGCGGCGGGAGCGGGTCGTCGAGCAACTCCAGCAGCCGGGCGGTTCCGGCGCCAAGGCCCACATCGTCACTGTAGCCGAGGTGGACCACGTCGTTGCCGCCGAACGGAGCGGGAAGCGTGCGCAGCTCGTACCCGCCCGGCCCGGGGTACCAGCGGTCGGTGACGCAGAGGAAGTGGTGATGCAGCTCGCGGACGCAGCGGCTGTCGGCGAGGTTGCCGAGAAGCAAGACCGGCCCTTCGCCGTCGCGGAGGAGGTCGGGGGGCGGGTCGGGGAGCACCGGGCAGCCGAGGCTGTCGGCCAGCGTCACGGCGGCCGAGCGGCCCGGTTCGGAGGACGGAGCGGCGAGGCGGAGGTGGGCGAGGGGGACGGGGGAGGATGCCGGGCGGGATAGACCGGTGGCTGCCATGTGTGGTGTCCGAGGCCGCCGCGAGGGTACCACATCGGGCCCGGCGGTTGGAAACCGCGGCAACCATGCGAAGTCCGCCTGCGCGGACTCCGGGTTCCGAGTCCACGAAGGTGGACTTGGTATGGTTGCCGCGACCTCGGTCGCCGGGACGTGGGGAGTTGCCGGCCCCTCATCCCGGCGGTTGGAAACCGCGGCAACCATGCGAAGTCCGCCTGCGCGGACTCCCTGTCAGGGGTCCTGCCAGCCGGTGGTTTCCAGTTCGCTGAGCAGGTCGTTGGCTTGGTGGCGCGCTTCCTGGCCTCGCACATAGAGTTCCACACGGCCCAGGTCGCCTGGTGAAACCGTGAAGGCACCGTACGAGCCTTGCCAGCGGCACAAGCCATCCACTGCGAGAGCGTGGTTGACGAAATGCGACGAGGCGCCCTTCAGTTGCTTGACCAATTCTGCGACAGTCACCGTGCTGGGGATCTGGACGAGGGCGTGGACATGGTCCTCGACGCCCCCGACAGCCACGGCACGAGCATTCACCTTCTCGGCTTCGGCGGCGACGCAGGCGTGGACGCTGGGCCGGAGATCTGCGGTCAAGATGGGCTCGCGGTCCCAGGTGGCCCCTGACGAGATGAACGTACAGCTTGGTGTAGGGACGCCTCATGAGTCGTGCTCACATGGGCCATCGTGACCCGGCGGTTGAAACCGCGGCAACCATGCGAAGTCCGCCTGCGCGGACTCCGGATCCAAAAACCCACGAAGGTGGGTTTTGGTGCGCCTCGCAGCGCACGTCGCTAGCGGGTTGAAGTCCCGCCGGGAGGACCTGTGCACGACCGAACCTCCCGTAGGCAACGACAGCCGTCCACCGCGAGGTGTCCGGTGAAGGGTCCGCGCCAAACGCTAGCCCGG
>JACPDV010000775.1 GCA_016183835.1 Armatimonadota bacterium | reverse complement strand
TCGAGCGCGCGCTGGAGGACCTGCGCCGCGGCCTCGGGGTCCTTGGCGAAGCCGCTCAGGAAGGCGCTGCCGAGCCCGCAGCCGAGCATGCCGACCTCGCGCTCGAGGCGCGCCAGGGTGTGGCGCTGGACGCCCTTGCCCGGCTCGTCGGCGCGGGCCAGTCTGGCAAGTGGCAGAGCCGCCGAGACCACAGCGGCCTGGCGCAGGAAGTCACGGCGGGTGGGTTCCACGGTGCGGGCACCTCTGCCGAGAGTGTGCGGAAACCGGCCGACGTTGTCAAGCCGCCGTGGAAACCCTCAAATCCTATAGACAAAGTATGGATGGTGTGCCATACTGAGGCATCCAGGGGCCACGGAGGTCTGCGCATGAGCGACGAGGAAGAGGTGGGCGGGCGCGAAAGCAAGGCCGCCCGCGTCGAGCGAATCAAGCGCGAGAAGGACGGCCTGGACGTCTGGGACGACATCCTGCGCTACAGCCGCGAGGGTTTCGACGCCATCGATCCCGAGGACTTCGAGCGCTTCAAGTGGTACGGCGTCTACCGCCAGAAGCCCAACAACGCGCACTTTATGATCCGCCTGCGACTGCCCAATGGTGCGCTGCGCGCCCACCAGCTCGAGCTGATCGCGGACATCACCGAGCATTACGCGCGCGGCTTCGGGGACATCACCACCCGGCAGAACATCCAGCTCCACTGGATCACGATCGAGGACATCCCCTACCTCTTCAGCCGCCTGAACGCGGTCGGGGTGACCACGGTGGCGGCCTGCGGCGACGACCCGCGCAACATCGTCGGCTGCCCGGTGCACGGGGTCGACTGCGACGAGTTGTACGACGCGCGCCCGCTGGTGGACGAGGTGCACCGGCTCTACGTGGGCAATCGCGAGTACAGCAACTTGCCGCGCAAGTTCAAGACCAGCATCAGCGGCTGCGGCATCCGCTGCGCCCAGGGCGAGATCAACGACATCGGCATCAACGCGCTGTGGCGCGACGGCGAGGTGGGGTTCGATCTGGAGGTGGGCGGCGGGTTGAGCACGGTGCCGCGGATCGCCACCCGCTTGGACGCCTTCCTGCGGCCCGACCAGGTGGCCCCCGTGTGCGGCGCCATTGCGGCGCTCTTCCGCGACCACGGCTGCCGCACCAAGCGGACCAAGGCGCGCATGAAGTTCCTGGTGGAGCAGTGGGGCGGCGAGCGGTTCCTCGAGGAGCTCGAGGCGCGTCTGCCGTTCGCCATCGACCACGATGTGCCGCCGCGTCCCGAGATGCCGCACGTGCGCGACCATGTGGGGGTGTTCGCCCAGAAGCAGGAGGGCCTCAACTACGTCGGCCTCACGGTCCGGCTGGGGCGGCTCACCGCGGAACAGATGCGGACACTCGCGCGCCTCTCTCGCGAGTTCGGCGACGGCACCGTGCGGACGACCAACAGCCAGAACGCGATCCTCACCGGGGTGCCCACGGCGCGCGTGGACGAGCTGGCGCGCCAGGCGGGCAACGCGCTGATGCCGGCCGACGGCGACGTGTGGCAGCGCACCTTCATGGCCTGCACCGGGGCGCAGTTCTGCAACCTGGCGGTGACCGCCACCAAGGAGACGCCGGGCGAGCCAAGCCCGGCGGAATCGGCCCTCGGCGCGCTGCAGGAGCGGCTGGGACACTTCAGCGAGTTCATCCGCATCAACTTCAACGGCTGCCCCAACTCGTGCGGCCAGCACTGGGTGGCGGACGTGGGGCTCCAGGGCGTGCTGATGAAGGGCGCGGGCGGCGAGCAGGTGGAGGGCGCGCTGGTGACGATCGGCGGCGGGCTGGGGCGGGAGAGCGGCTTCGGTCGCAACATCGGCTGCCGGCTCCCGCTGACCGACGTGGCTGACGCGCTCGTGCGGCTGTTCAGTGCCTACCAGGAGCTGGGCGGCGAGGACGAGAACTTCCGCGGCTGGGCGCTGCGCACGCCGGACGCGGAGCTGGCGGCGCACATGAAGGGCGAGGCGGTGGTGGCGGCGGCGGGCTGAGTGCGGGTCCAGGATCTGTGTCCGCTGCGTGGTGTCCGCACCTTTCCGTAGGGGCGACCCTCGGGGTCGCCCGTCTCCGTGGTGAGGGTCGCGCACCGGTTCCGGACGGGCGACCACAAGGGTCGCCCCTAAGGCGGACCTCGGCTCCGGCCGCCTGGCTAGTCTCGAGCGGTCACCGTGAGCGCCGGCACAGGCGCACCGTCGTACTCCGCCCTGCCTTCGCCGAAGCTGCAAACCACCGTCACCACCCGTCCGTCGGCCCGCGGCACCCGCGCCGCCGCCAGGTCGGGTGAGCCGGTGGCGAGCTGCACCAGCCGACCCGCCAACGCGCGCGTCCGCGCCGCGTCGAGCCCGGCGTAGAGCGCCACCACGTGGTCCAGCACCGGCGCCCCGGCGGGCCAGTCCGGGCCGCCCTCGGGCTCGATCCGCAGCGTCTCCACCCCGTAGCTCTGGTAGCGCGCCGTGCGCTCCGCCCGGTCGATCAGCCGCAGCCGACCGCGGCCCGCCCACACCAGCCCCACCCGGTCGTCCACGTTGAGCCACGACCCGGGCAGCTCCACCTCGCGCGCCGCACCGCCCACGCCCACCACGGTCTCGTCACCCGCCGCGCCCCGGATCACCCGCTGGTTGCCGTTGAAGATGTCGTTGCCGATCTGCCAGTTGAGCCCGCGCACCGCCCGCGGACGGATCGGGCGGTTGGCCACCGCCCGCTCGAAGAGCACCACCGTGCGCCCGTCGGCCAGCGCCGTGAAGCCCACCCGGTGCGTCACCGCACCCACCGGCCTCGCGCCCGACAGCTCGTCCTCGGTCCACTGGTCGTCGTGGAGGCAGAACCGCACCACCCGCCCGCCCTGCTCGGCGAAGCGCACCAGCCGCCACGCACTGGACTTCAGCTCGGGCGGGCTGCCGCGGTCCACCAACAGAGAGCCGTAGCCGGCCAGGTCCGCCGCGGCCAGGTCGCTGACCGCCGGCGGCGTCCAGCCCAGTTTCGCCAGCGCCGTGCGCAGGTGGCCGGCGCCGGGCACGTAGCCCACCCGGCCGCGGGCCCGGGCGTAGGCGACCAGGTTCTCGAACAGCTTCCCGGTGGGCTTGCCGTCGGTGAAGCCCGTGTCGGTGTCGGCCATGCAGACGAGGATGCTCCCCCGCCCCACGGCCGCTTCGACGATGGACGGCCCGCCGCGCCGGTTGCGCGCCAGGACGCGCCACTCGGGCGACGCTTCCGTGATGGAGTCAGCGTCGACGAGCCCGCTCAGGTCCTTCAGCCGATGCGGCTGGTTGAAGATGGGGTGCTCGGGGACGACGATCGCGCCGGTCGGCACGTTGTCGTCGGCGACCTTCAGGCGGCGTTCGTCTCCTTCCGGCGTGGTGGGCGCCCACTCCAGCCGGCCGACCGCGTACAGCCCGCCGTCAGTCAGTCCCTGGCTCGCCGCCGGCCGCAGCGGCGGAGTGCTCTCACCGGCGAGGTCGAACGTGCTGAGCAGGTTGTCGTCCCACTCGGCCAGGCTGGGCTCGCCGGGCAGCGCGAAGACGCCCTGCGGGCGCTTCGTCCGCGTCTTCCAGCTCCAGCCGGCGAGGCGCTGGTCGTCACGACGGTACACCAGCCGCGCGTCGGGGCAGGTGAAACCGCCGCGCACCTCCCGGTCGAGCGCCGCCCGCGCCATCGCCGGCCGCGGCGGGTGCAGCCGGTGGAGACGGTAGGCCAGCCCAAGCATGATCGCCTCGTCCGCCTCGAAGCGGCAGAACGGGATGTAGCCGCCCTTGCTCTGCTTCAGTCTGGCCAGGCGCCGGCCGGTGAACGAGCCGTCGCCGTTGTAGAGCTGCTCCCACTCGTAGCGCAGGAAGGCCTCGCGCTCCATCGCCCGGGCGGTGGGCTCGTCCAGCTCGTCGGCCAACACCACCAGTGCCGGCACCGCCGCCGTCAAGCCGTAGAGCCACCGCGGCCAGTCCTTGCCGCCCGGATAGGCGAACTGCCCGTCGGCCAGGTAGAGCGGCTTCAACACGCCGAACACGTCCCGCTGATGATGGTAGACCGCCGCCGGCGTGGGCAGCCCGTGGGCGGCGTAGCTGTCGTGTGCTGAGGCCAGGCACCACATCGGCCACCAGTGGTAGCAGGTGTGGAAGAAGCCGTGGTTCTCGACCGCGAAGCTGCGGTGGACGTTGACGGTATGGACGAGGTCCCGCACGCGACGGCCGTCGAGCCGGCGGCCGTCCGAGGCGTCCTGCGGCACGGAGAGGGTGTTGGCCGCCCACTCAATGGCCTTTTCCCGCCAGCGCGCGGCGTGCGGGTGGCCGGCGAACATGGCTGCGGCGCGGGCGATCACCGAGGCGTCCCAGGCGTTCGACTCGGCCTGCGTGTCGCTGAAGTCGCCGGACGGGATGGGGCTGTCACTGAGCCGGTCGGCCTCGTAGACGAGGACGCGCTGCACGGCGGCGCGGTTGGCGTCGGAGAGCTGGCGCCAGGCCAGGTCGGCGGCGGCGCCGAGGTTTTCGGCCCAGGTGGCGGAGTGCCACGCGCCGCGCGGGTCGCTCCACGGGCGGCCGTCGCTGCACTTCAGGTCGCCGGTGACGTGGCAGCGGGTCATGAAGGCGACGCCCTCGTTGACGCGGCGGAGGAGCGCGTCGCGCGGGACGGCGCCCTGGTAACCGGGCTCGCCGGCGAGGAGGGCATAGCAGTAGAGGGCCGAGGCGAGCTGCATCATGCCCCAGTGCGAGTCGGCGCCGCCGTACCAGGCCAGGCCGGGGTGCG
Organism: Armatimonadota bacterium; assembly: GCA_016183835.1. GTDB lineage: Bacteria > Armatimonadota > UBA10988 > UBA10988 > UBA10988 > JACPDV01. The sequence goes on along the minus strand of JACPDV010000775.1, from coordinate 309 downwards.
CCGGGTCCGCGTGCCAGTCGGCCTCGGCAGAGGCGGGCCAGCGGGAGAGAACACGGAGGTAGTCGGCGGCCGCGGGGAAGTCGGCCGGCCGCGGCCACGCCTTGAACTCCGCGAAGGAGCCCGGTTCGGCGCCGGTGGCGAGCAGCAGGGCGGCGAGAAGCGCGGCGATTGGCATCGGGGCCTCCGGTCGGGCGCTTCGCCCGGCCGCCGGCGCCTCCTTGCGGCAGGACCGCCCGGCATGCCCTCGAACAGGTCGCCATGCACACTCGCTGTCTGCTTGTCGCTGCTTTTCTGGTCCGGCCCGCCCTG
>JACPDV010000777.1 GCA_016183835.1 Armatimonadota bacterium | reverse complement strand
TGCTGATCCGGGTCTACACCTTGGCCGAAGACCGCAGCCCCGAGGAAGTGGCCGCCGAGCTGCAAGAGCAGCTCGGCGGGCTGGCGGTGGAGGTCACGCCGAGCGTGGTGCGCGCCGAGGACTGGCTCGCCTCGTGGCGCGAGCAGCGCAGCGTGGTGCCTCTGATCGAAGGCTGGGCCGTCGCGCCGCCGTGGCTGGCCGCGGGGCTGCCGGCAGGCACGCGGGCGGCGATCATCGATCCGGGCTGGGCGTTCGGCGCAGGCGACCATGCCACCACGCGCGACAGCGCGATCCTCTTGTTGCGCTGGCTGCGGCCGGGCGACCGGGTGCTGGATCTGGGCGCGGGCTCCGGGGTGTTGAGCATCCTCGCCCGGCTGGCGGGCTCGGGACCGGTGACGGCCGTGGAGATCGACCCGATCGCGGCCCGCGAGATCCCCCGCAACGCGGCGCTCAACGGGGTCGAGGGGGTCGAGGTGGCGGTCGGCGACGCGGCCTCGATCGCGCTGTGCGAACGCTACGATCTGGTGTTGCTCAACATCGGCGCCCGGCAGGCAAGGTTATTGCGAACGCGTTGCGACCAGGTATCGGCAGAGGGCACGCGTTTGATCGTGTCGGGGCTCGCCCAGTGGTCCCTGGAGGGGGTCGTGAAAGAGTACGGTATTTCAGGGTGGATAACCCATGAAACCGTGCTTACAGAGCAGGATTGGGCCACAGTCCTGATGGTCCGCGAAGCCCTGCCATAAGGCGGGGTTGGGGGTGGCGGGGAGGCGGGATTCTCATTCTCAACAAGGTGCTTGACATCGCCTCTCCCGAGTCCCTATACTTCGGCACGGTGTCGCGCGTGCCGGGTCCTCGGGGGCACGCGGCCGCTCCGGCGACGGCGACGGCTCGGTCGGGATCAAGCGCGGTCAGGACGAGGGTGCTCCGGCGCCCTAGACTTGGAGTGTTCAGGATGTCGGAAACCGCGGTCGCTTGTTTTCCAGCCATGGCGCTGCGTTACGCGGAGCTGGATGACATCTCCCTGGTGCGGCGGGCCCAGGTGGGAGATCGGGAGGGCGAGCGGCTGCTCTTGGACCGCTATCGGGGGTTGGTGCGGAGCACGGTGCAGAAGTACTTCCTCGTCGGCGCCGAGCGCGAGGATCTCCTCCAGGTCGGCATGATCGGGCTCTGGCAGGCCATCACCGATTTCCGCGAGGACCGCAACAACAGCTTCAAGTCCTTCGCCCACATCTGCATCAAGCGCCAGATCATCACCGCGGTGAAGGCGGCCACCCGTCAGAAGCAGCTCCCGCTCAACACCTCCCTCAGCCTCGACACCCCCCTCAACCGCGACTCACCCGAGCACACGCTCAGCGACGTTCTCCCCTCCGAATCCAGCGCCGACCCGGCCGACCAGATCATCTTCCACGAGACCAAGCGCGTCCTCGAGCAGCGGCTCCACACCTCGCTGTCCGAGTTCGAGATGAACGTGCTCTTGGCCTACAAACAGGGCCGCTCGTACCGCCAGATGGCCGACCAGCTTCGCTGCACGGTCAAGTCCATCGACAACGCCCTCTCCCGTGTCAAGCGCAAGCTCTCCGCGCTCACGACCGAGATCTGGCATAGCTGACGCGTCTCTCCGGAAGCGCACACCGGTGCGCCGGGGCTGAACCCGGACCTGCGCGTTGCGTCCGGACTCCCTTGGGAGGACATCCATGACAGCAGCACGGCTGGCTGCCTGTCTGGCGTGGCTGGCCGTCATTCCCCGGCCCGGCCTCGGTGAGGTCGCCGAGCCACGCTCGCCCATCCTGATCACGTTCGACCTTCACATGGACCCGCTCGGCGGCATCCCCGACCCCGTCTTGCGAGACCGTGTGTTTCGGGAGTGGTGCGCCGCCGCCGCTTGGCTCCTGGACCAGACCGAGCCGCGCGGCGCGAAGCTGTCCTTCTCGATGGTCGGCGAGTTCGCCGAGCGCTGCCTGGCCAACCCGGAAGCTACCTTCCCCCTCCTCAAACGGCTCTACGACAGCGGCGGCAGTCTCGGCACGCACAGCCACACCTGGATCCGGCAGGCTCCGTTCGTGTGGATCGACATGCTGGGCCGACCCGGCGACGAGCCGGGCAGGCAGGTCTGGAAGGATGACGTGGGCCTGGTCGACGAGTTGGTCGCCAGGCTCTACGACCTGAAGGACCCGGCGAAGATCCGAGGGATCAACAACCTCCGCGGCTCCCACCTGCCGGCGGATCCACGGGCCTGGCAGACCTTGGCCCGCGACTACGGCTTCCGCATCGTCCAAGCCGGGCCCGGGGAGGACTTCGCCGGCCTCTTCGGCCACTACTTGTACCACCCCTTCCGGCCCAGCGCCGCCCTCGGCATCGCCGAAGACCGCCACGCTCCGGCGGTTCTCACCCAGGCCGGGCCCGTGCTGGGCCAAGTGGCGGTGCACAAGAACGTCCCGCAGGACATGCGCCTCGAGCGCCTGCAGGCTCAGTTCCTGGGCGAGGTGCTCAACTGGCTTCACGACGCCGAGACGGACGCGCCCGACCGGGTGTGGTGCTTCGGCTGGGGCACCCACGGCAGCGACGTGGCGCCACGCGGCGTCAGCCGCAAGGTCGTCGGGCCCGCGCTCGACTGGTTCGACCGCTACTTCGTCGGCAGGTCGCTCGGCGGACGGGTCGTCGCGCGTTACGGCTCCTACCGCGACGAGGCCGCAGCCTATGAAGCCTGGGAGCCAGCCCACCCCGACACGCCATCGCGCAGTTACCCGGCGCGCGAGCGCGATTGGTCGCTCTACCCCTGGCTCGTGCCGGTCGCCGCGTACCTCTGGGACGCCACCTACAGCGCTGCAGTGCGAGCCGATGAGAAGCTCCAGGCCCACCGCCTGCTGGCCCCGCAGAAGCTGGGCGGGCCGTACCCCATCGTCGTTGCGTTTCCCGTCGGACCGGGACCGGTCGAGCTGGACCTCACGGCCGTCCAGGGCGGTGAGTGGCAGAGCATCGACCCCGCGAGTGGGCAGCCCGCGCCCGTGCCGGCCGGCGCCGCGCCGGTGTCGGTCGCGGGCGCTCTCTTCGTCCCCGCGGCATCGTACCGCCCGTTGGCAGACCAGGAGCGCGCCATCGACGCGGCCTACGACCGCGCGCTGCCGCAGATGGGTCCGGGCAGATCCGGCCCACGCCGCGGGTTCCTGGCCAATTTCGACCGCGACGGTGACGGCAAGGTCGCCGCCGACGAGTTCCCCGGGCCTCGGCCGGTCTTCGAGCATCTCGACCGGAACCACGATGGCTTCGTCGATAGTACCGAAGCCGCCGCTGCCCCGCCGCCACCCGGGACCCCGCGGTAGGAGGCCGTCTGCGTGCGGCGAATCCCGGCCAGGACCGGCCCGGGAGAGATCCATGGCGTCCCTGCGCGTCGATGGCCCGTTCCTTCAGGTCGCCACCGACCGGTACACCGCCACCATCGCCACCGAGGGCTACACCAGCGGCGTGATGGCCGGCAGCTTCGTCGACCTTGCCACCGGTGCGCACGATCTCGGGCACGGGCTCGCCATCGCCGACTTTCTGCTCGAGGCCGGCGAGGACACGCCCGACACGCCCGAGGAGCTGCGCTACCACTTCGGCGACCCGTACCACGGCGATCTGCGCAAGCGTTACGTCGAGCTGCCGCAGATCTGCACGCTAGCCCGCAAGCTGCCTTGCGAAGTGGTGGAGGGCCGCGGCTTCGTGGCCGTGCGGCAGTGGTTCACCTGGTCGGTCGCCCGCCCACCCTACCGCCCCGGCTCGACGTGGGAGCAGTGGCTGATCTTCCCCGACGGCGAGCGCTGGTTCCTCGCCTGTGATCGCGTGAGCAGCGTCAACACCGTGGACGGGCTGATCCTCCGGCAGGATATCCCCGGCCATCTGAAGCACACCCGCGGCGACAGCTTCCAGCACATCTACCTGAGCCACGTCGGCTGCCTGCCCGCGGAGGCCTTCTTCGACGACTTCGCGCCCCACGAGCGCCACCTCTACAACCGGCCGTCGGGCACCGTGCGGGAGCCGGTGATCCGCGGCTACCAGACCACCGCCGGGCCGTGGGTGGCGGGGATGGCGCTCGATCCGGGAATCGTCTACCAGGGCTGGTGCCATCAGCGCGGGTACGTCTGCTTCATCCAGGAGATCGGCGGGCGGCGCGTCGCGGCGGGCGAGTCGTTCGGCGCCGTGCACCTGATCGGCTTCTTCGACGACCCGGACGACATGCACCGCACCTTCGCCGAGCACGCCGGCGCGGGCGGGTTGTCGGTCAGCGCGTCGGGGTGGCGGCTGAGCTGACCCGCCGCCAGGGGTTGGCAAAGCCCGCGCCGGCCGGTACTCTGGTGGGTAGGAGAGTGTTGTGCCGAAGCTGCTCCCCCTATCCCTCTTCCTCTCGGGCGCCTGCCTCGCCGCGCCCGCCCGGCCGGTGCCGAAGGTCGCCGTGCTCTACTCGGACTACGGCAACTTCCGCCACCGCGACGACTACGACGCCCGCCTGGCCGACCTCGGCTGGCCCGCCGAGAAGGTCGAGAACAGGCAGCTCGCGAGCTTCGCGCCGCGGCTGGGCGAGTTCGACATCCTGCTCGGGACCGCGCTCTACAACCTCGGCAGCCCGCAGGACCTGGGACCCCAGCGCGACGCGTTGGTGGGGTTCATGGAGCGGGGCGGCGCCGTAGTCTTGACCGATGTCAACTACGCAGAACACGTGCGCTTCCTGGCCTCCCTGGGCGAAGGCTACGAGGCGAGCGTGGAAGGCTGCCGTCACGCCGACACGCCGGCCGACGTGGCGCAGCCCGACCACCCCTTGCTCACCTGGCCGAACCGCTGGCAGCCGCGCGCGATGTGGACGCACACGCGGACGGGGCCGAAGTGGCAGGTGCTGGCCAAATGCGCCGACGGGGCGAGCGTGTGGGCGGTGGCGCACTTCGGCAAGGGCTTCTGTTGGCTCTCCAGCTTCTGGCCGCTCGACGCCGCGCAGCTCACCAACGTGTGGGACTATCTCCGGCTGCGCCGCGCCGGGGTCGAGTCGTTCTCGGCCGAGGGCTGGGACAGCCTCACGCCCGAGGTCTGCCACGCCCGGTTCGTGCTCCGGCCCGCCACGGCCCAGCCGGTCCGGCTCACGTGGTGCGTGGAGCAGCCGGACCAGACCGTGGTCCGCGCCAGGGAAGAGCTGAAGGGAGAGGCCGGCGGGGCGCTCTCCGCCGGGCTGGACCTGGTCCTCGGCCGCCGCGGGCTGCACCGCACCTGGATCGAGCTGGGTGACCCCGCCAAACCCGACTACCTCTCCGCGGTCCACGAGGTCCGGCTGCCCGAGCTGATGGAGGCCACGCTCCTCGCTCCCGCCTACCGTGAGACACTGCCGCTCGGACTGCCGCAGTCCGGCGCCAAGGTGCGCTTCACCGCCTACCCCTACGGCGTGGACCTGCGCCGCGTGCAGGTCAGCCTGGAGCTGCGCCAGGGCGGCAAGTCCGTGGCGCGCAAGGCGGTGGACGGGCCCGTGCGGCAGGAGGAGTCGGTGACGGTAAGCCTGCCCGCTGCCGGGCTGGGCGCCGGGCCATGCGAGCTGGTGGCCGAGGCGAAGCGGAACAACGCGCTGGTGGCGGCGCAGACCTGGATGCTGCAAGCGCTCGCCGCGCGCCGGCCGCAGGTGGTGATGGGTGGCAACCTCGAGACCTGCGTGGACGGCAAGCCGTTCTTCCCCATCGGCGTCTACCATGTGCCCGACACGGCGCTGGCGAAGGCCAAGGCGCTGGGGTTCAACTGCTTCCAGGGCTGGGGCAACAGCGTGGCTCAGGCGCGCGCGCAGCTCACCGCCGGGGCGAAGGCGGGCCTCAAAGTCATCCTCGAGATGTCGCCCTTCCTCCGCGACAGCTACAAGCGGGACGCGCTCCTGGCCGTGGTGCGAGCCCTGAAGGACCACCCGGCGCTCCTCGCCTGGTACACGGTGGACGAGCCGGCTGGGCAACAGCACGCCTGGTGCCTGGACGCCTACCGGCTCTGCCGCGCGGAGGATCCGCACCACCCGGTCTACCTGGTGATGTGCGACCCGTCGCAATTCGGGCGCTACGCGCCGACCACCGATATCCTGGCCATCGACCCCTACCCCATTGCCCACCAGCCAATCCGCATGGTCGCCGCATGGACGCAGGCGGCGCAGCGGGCCGTCGCCGGGCGGCAGCCGGTGTGGGTCATCCCCCAGCTCCAGAACCTGACCGCCTACACCGACCCGACCAAGGGCCGGGGGCCGACACCGGCCGAGGAGTGGTGCATGGTGGCGCAGGCGCTGATCTACGGCGCCAAGGGGATCGTCTACTACCCGTGGGACGACGGCCCGAACGGCCTGGTGCACGAGCCGGCGCTGCTGGCGGAGATGCCGAAGCTCAACCGGCTCCTGGCGCGCGTCGGCCCCGGCCTGGCCGCCTCCGAGCGCACGCTGCTCACCGACGCCGACACGCCAGAGCTGCACGCTGCCATGTTCGTGGGGGGGCAGCGGCTGCTGGTGGCCACCAACACGGGCGACCAGCCGGCCACGCTGACGCTGCAAGGCCGCGGCGCGCTCACCAGCCTCCGCGGTGACGGCAAGGCGTGGGCCTACCGCGGCGGCTCGCTGACGCTCCCGCTGGCGCCGCTGGAGGTGGTGGTGGCGAGCGTCAAGGGCGGGTAGGCGCGACCGTAGGGGCGACCCTTGTGGTCGCCCGTCCCGGGGGCGGGTGCGTGGCCGAGGCGACGCAGACGGGCGACCACAAGGGTCGCCCCTACGGCACACATCCTCACCGGATGCCGGCTCTCAGGCGAGCGACCGCACGCGGCCGGCCACGTCCACCTGCTGCCGGCAAGCATCGTTGCACTTGCCGCAGCCGTCGCAGAGGGCCAGCGAGTGCCGTCTCGGAATGCCGCCGGCCAGCTCCTCGGCCAGCTCACCGTCGCCGCGGCGCCGGTACTGCCAGGCGCGCAGGTAGTCGTCCAGGGCGATGCCCTGGGGGCAGGCCGGCGCGCATTCGCCGCAGAAGGTGCAGCCGTCGCCCAGCCCGCCGGCGGAGCGCTCGAACTCGCGGTCGCCGGAGGCATCCCGCGTGGTCACCGCGCCGACGGCTGAATCCACGTGCTGCAGGGCGGCCATGCCGATGGTCAGCGAGCTGATCCCGGGGTTGCCCAGCAGGCTGCGCAGACCGGCCTGGAAGGCCGTGGCGTTCCCGGTGTTGAGACCCTCGGTGGTCTTCATCGCCAGGATGCCCATGTGGTGCGCGTTGACGCAACTCGAGACGTGGCTGAGCAGCGAGCTCCGGCAGCCGGCGTTGTAGCGCAGGAGGATCACGTCCCACCAGCCCTTGGCGGCGGCGGCGGGGAGCACGCTGGTCATGCCCGTGTGACAGGCGAACCCGGAGTAGCGGACCTTGCCGGCACGCTTCAGGGCGGCGAAGCCGTCGCGGTAGCGGTCTGTGTTCTTGGCGGCCACGTCGGTGATCTGCATCTCGGGGATGAGGATGTCGACGTGGTCGGTGTTGAGGGTGCGGAGGTAGCCGTCGATGTTGAACGGCTCCGCCTTGAGCACCAGGAAGACCTGGCTGCGCTTGTTGCGCATGACCTGGCCGACGACGCTCATGGCGCGGCCGCCGGTGTAGCCGGGACAGGTGTGGATCAGGTTGATGCCGCGATCGATGGCGTGGTCGATCACCCGCCGGTCGGTGCAGCGGACGGTTCCGGCGGTGATGGTGGTGACGTTCAGTCCGGTGCGGCCGAGCTTGCGCTTGGGCAGGGCGGCGGCCTGGGCCGGGGTCCAGTCGCCGAACACCAGCGTGGCCGCGGCCAGGCCGGCGCCCGCCCGCAGCACGTCGCGACGGCCGAGGTCGTGTTCGGTCATGCAGCAGCTCCTCCGCCCGCTCCGGCGGTGCAACCGGCAGGGGCACGATCCCAGGATAAGCCCTCGCCGAGCCCACTTTCACGCGAAATGCTCAACTTGTCCGCAATAGCTCCGCGACCCGGAGCTCGCAGCGGGAGGTCAACGACCCGCCGCGGCCAATCCCCGGCGCCGTGGACGTACCCGAGGAGAATGC
>JACPDV010000757.1 GCA_016183835.1 Armatimonadota bacterium | reverse complement strand
GGCGGCCCCTTCGGTGCCGGTCTTGACCACCAGCACCAGGCAGCTCTTGCGCACCGCGTCGATGCTGACCGACAGGTTCTGCCCGCTCTTGACCGCTTTCTCGAAGGTCTGCCACTTGCCATCGTGCACGTCGCCGACCAGGATGGTGTACTTCCCGGTCCGCGCCGGGAGCACCACCTTGCCCTGCGAGAACGGCGTGACCAGCAGCAGGCCGGACGTGCGTACATCCTCGCCGTCCAGCGCGGCCACGCCCGTCAGGCCATCGGAGCGGAGCAGCGTCTTGCCGTTGAGCGCCGCCTCGCGGTGGGCGAGCACCAGCCGCACGCGGCCGTCCTGCCCGACGTGCGCCGCCGCGGGCCAGCGGTTGCGCAGCCCGAGCCGGAGCGCACCGGCGGCGGTGGCCAGGGCCACGTCGCGATGCCCGGCCTCCATCGCCCGCCAGAAGGCCAAGTGCAGCCGGCCGGTGCGCGTGGGGCGAGCGAAGGCGTGGACCAGCGGGTCGTCCGGGGTGACGCCCAGCGGGCTCAGGCCGGCCTCGGCCAGGAACCGCTGGTACACCGCCCGCAGCGTCTCCGGGTCGTCCTGCACGCCGCCCAGCTCGAGCGGGTCGGGCGTGAAGAGGACCAGGCCGCTGCCGCAGCGGTAGCTGGTGAGGAGCGCCGCGTCGGCGCGTCCGGCGAGCACATCGGCGCCCGCGGTGACCACCCTCAGCGCCGGCCGGAAGCCTCGCCCCGCGGCGTCGGTGACGGTCTGCTTGCCGCGCTGACCGCCCGGCACCAGCCGCTCGGCGAGCTTGACGCCGCACAGCTTCTCGAGCCGCGCGGCCTGCGTGTCGCGGCGCATGGCGTCGTGCGACAGGTCGCCGGTGACGAGCAGCATGCCGCCGCGCTCGACCCAGACCAGGAGCCGGCCGAAATCCTCGTCGCGCAAGGCGAAGGGCGCCGGGAAGACCATCGCCTTGGTGGTCGCCGGGAGCTGGTCGAGGTAGCAGTCGTCGGCCACAGTGAACGGCACGTGCAGCCCGAGCAGTGTGCCGAAGGCGCGCCCGCCGGCCTCGTCGCCGAGGTGGCCCCAGGAGCCGAGGCGCATCCGGCTGGGGAGGAGCACGGTCAGCGGCGGGCTCTCGTCCACCGGCTCCATCTGCCGCCACAGCAGCGAGATGTCGCGATGCGTGACGGCCACGTCCTTGGCCACCATCTGGTGCGGGTAGAAGAGGCCCCAGGGGAAGATCCAGCCGTCGCCGTCGCGCAGACACCAGTTCTGCACCTTGCTCCCGCCCATGCCGAACGTGTAGCCGGCCACCGCCAGGAAGAGCTGGTCCGCGTCTTCCTCGGTGCGGATCGCGTGGTAGCCCATGCGGCCGCTGTCCAGGTTCCAGGCCGGGTGGGTCTTGACGCCGTACTCACCCAGCGCCACGCCCTTGCCGCGCGAGCGGAGGTCGTTCCAGGCGATGCGCAGCGGCAGGTTGTCGATGTCGGCCACCGGCGCGTCGAAGAACCCGATGTTGGAGACATCCTGCGTGGCGATGGTGAGTCGCAGGTCGATCCCGCCGAACGGCCGTTGGTAGTACTCGCTGGTGATGGGATGCTCGCGGTCGTGGCGCCGCACGCCGGCGACGTGGGCCTCGTTCCAGCGGCGCATCATCCAGGTGCGGAACTCGACCTCGTCCACCTGTGCCGGATCGTCCCAGCGGGCGTTGTTGGGCGCGGGCCAGGCGATGCGCTCGCCGTCGAGCTTCACCGGCCCGGCGCCCCAGGCCTCCTCCACCGCCCCGACCGAGTCGTACTTGCCGCGCAGCCAGGCGTCCCAGAGCTGCTGCACCGCCGGCAGCGCCGCGCCCGGATCGAGCTGGTAGTCGCCGTTGATGTACCAGAGCAGCGACGGCGTCTTCCCCAGCAGCTCGGCGTAAGCGGCGCAGAGCTCGCTCTGCCGCCCCAGCTCGGCGGCGTCGGTGACCACGTTGTGGCCGATCAGCATGCCGGGCATGAACACCAGTTTGTCGCGCTGGGTGGACTGCGCCATGCCGAGGAAGGCGCGCTGGTCGCCGTCGGGCAGGCTGTGGTCGGGCCGCGTGAACTGCAGATTCTCATACAGGTTGAGCCCCACGTCCACGCAGCCGCGGTGCTCGGCGGCCCAGGTCAGCGGATCCTCGTGCGCCGACTGGTACGTATAGGAATAGGTGTCGGTGCCGAAGAGGAACAGCCCGCGGCCGTTGAGCTCGAACCGGTTGCCGCGGAAGCGGAGCTGCGGGCCGGAAGCCAGCACCGCCGGGCGGTCCACCACGAACCCGGTGGTCATCGAGTCCACCGGCTTGCCGTTCAGCAGCAGCTCGGCGGTGACGCGGTAGAGCTCGCCGGTGAGCTGTGCGGGTGGGCAGTCGGCGGCGGCCGTGGCCGGCGCCGTGCCGGACACCGGTACTACCTTGGTGAACACGGTCCGCCCGTCGGTGGTGGCCACGCTGAACCGCACCGCCGCTCCGGCGGGCAGCTCCTCCGGCGCCTCGGCGACGACCTGCAGCTTGACCGCCTCGCCGGCGTGGTAGAGCGGTTGGTCACACTTCAGGTTGCGCAGGAACATCCCGCGCCGAATGTAGCGCGCGACGTCGGCGAGCATCTGCGCGGCGGGCGAGGCCGGGTCGGCGAACAGGTCGTGGCTGTCCACGCCCCAGTAGGCCCACATCGAGCCGCCGTAGAAGCCGTTGTAGTGGAGCGTCAGCGCGGCGGCGGCGCCGCGCAGGCGGCCGTAGCGGTCGCGCGCCTCGAGCAGCGGGATCCAGCGGGCGTTGTCGCTGCCCATCACGCCGGTGGCGACCCAGCCGGTGGCCGGGAGCTTCAGCGCCACGGCCGCGTCGCTGATGCGCTGCTCGGCGGCGGTGCCGAGCCGGGCCACGTGCCGCAGCGGCACCGACGGGTCGAACGCGCCGATCTGCGACGGCGCCACGATCAGCCCGTCGCCGGGTTTGCCGTTGCTGGTGTTGAGCGGCGGCAACTGCGTGCCGGTGATGCGGCAGAGCCGGAAGTCGTCGAACCAGGCCGTGCCGGTGGCCCGGTAGAGCCCGAACTTGATGTGGATCCGCTTGGCGCCTTGCTCGGGCGAGAAGTCGTACTCGGCGTCGGTCCAGTCGTGGTTGCCGGTGAGCTGGACGAAGTCGCGGAAGTGGACCAGCTTGTCGTCGTCACCGTACTGGTAGAGCGCGGCGTAAGCGAAGCCGGGCCCGGTGACGTCCAGCGTGCGAAGCCTGGCCTTGACGCGGTACAGCCCGCGCTCGGCCGGCAGGTCGCACCAGAACTTGACCTCGCCCACCTCTTGCCCCGCCGGGGCGAAGACCTTCGCGCAGTGCCCGCCCTCGGCCGGCCGGTCGTCGCTGATCACGCTCTGCGGGTCGTTGCGGCGCCACTGCCCGTCGGTCACCGTGCCGCCCATCGGCGCCTCGCGAGTCTGCTCGAAGGCGCCGTCGGGGAGGATGGAGTTCTCCTGCGAGACCGCCGCATCCAGCCGCCGGCGCAGCTCGACCGCCTCGGGCACCCAGCCCGCCTCCGTGCGCGCCAGGAGGTTGTCAAAGGCGTAGCCGCCGAGGTTGATGAACGACCCGCCGCGGTGGAGGTACTGGATCCAGCTCTCGCGCGCCGCGGCCGGGAAGCTGGCGCCAGTAGGGATCACCACCAGGTCGTAGCGCTCGGGCCGGAGCTTGGCCGGATCGGACAGGGTGGCGTCGTCGAGGGTCTCGACGCTCAGCCCGGCGCCGCGCAGGATGCGCGCGACCACGGCCGGATCGGAGCCGGCGCCGCGGACCGGCATCCCGGGCACGCTGAGCACCGCCGCCCGCCCCTGCCCGCGGCGGCCCACGCCAGGCTGCTGCACTTCGTCGTAGCCCATGGGTCGGCTCCCGGGCACCAGCGTCCAGCGGTCGAAGTCGGCGATGCCGGCCGCCTGGAACAGGCCGCACCTCACCGAGATCACCCGCGCCGCCGGGTGCGGCTCCAAGGTCCACGTGTAGCTCTGCCAGGCATGGTCGCCGGTGAGCTGGACGAAATCGTGGAACGCCACCATCTCGCCGTTGCCGTCGAGCTGGTAGACGGCGCCGTAGGCGTAGCCGCCGTTGCCGGTGGCGCGCACGGCCTGCGTGCGGATGTCGACCGACACGGAGTACTGGGCGGCGCCGGTGACGGGCACGTCCTGGGTGGCGCCACCGCCGTCCTGGCAGCGCAGGCAGCGCCCGCCCTCGGGCCGCGGGACGTAGGTGCCGGCGCCGACGCTCCAGCCCCGGCCGCCCTCGAAGCCGCCGTTGAGCAGCAGCGAGTACGGCGCGTCGGCGGGCGCGGCGATCAGGCAGGCGAACAGCAGGAGATGGGTCATGACGGACTCCGGCGCAACCGGGGTTGGCCATCGGCGCGGGTGGTCCTGCGCGCCGCGGTTGACACTCCCGCACACCGGCGCTAAACTCCGCCCGCGAGACCCCCATGGAATCCGGTTCCTACGCGGCCGCCGGTGTCAGCATCGACGCTCAGGACCGCACCATCGAGCTGATCCGCGCCGCCGTGCGAGCCACCTACACCCCCCAGGTGGTCACCGACGTGGGCAGCTTCGGCGGCATGTGGGCGCTCGACCTCGGCCTCTACCGCCGGCCCGTGCTCGTCAGCAGCGTCGACTCCGTGGGCACCAAGGTCATGCTCGCCCAGCTCCTCGGCCGCCACCGCGGGATCGGCTTCGACATGGTCCACCACGCCGTCAACGACATCGGTGTGATGGGCGCCGACCCGGCCTTCTTCCTCGACTACTACGCCACGGGCAAGCTCCACCCCGAGGCCGCCGCCGAGGTCATCACCGGCCTCGCCGACGCCTGCCGCGGGGTCGGCTGCGCGCTTGTCGGCGGCGAGCTGGCCGAGTTGCCCGGCATGTACCACGAAGGCGTCTACGACCTGGTCGGCTGCATCGTCGGCGTGGTGGAGCGCGACGCCGTCCTCGACGGGCGGGGCGTGGCCGCGGGCGACGTGATTCTGGGGCTGGAGAGCAGCGGGCTGCACACCAACGGCTACTCCTTGGCCCGGCGCGCGCTGCTCGGCGAAGGCGGGCCGGGCTTGGACTCACGTGTGCCGGGGACGGACCACAGCGTGGGCGAAGCGCTCCTCGAGCCGCACCGCTGCTACCTCGAAGCGCTCCGGCTGGGTCGCCGGGAGGGCTGGCTGAAGTCGGCCGCGCACATCACCGGGGGCGGCGTGTTCGACAACCTGCCGCGCGTGCTCCCGGCGGGCCTGGGCGCCGTGATCGAGCGCGGGAGCTGGCCCGAACCGGCTATTTTCGGCCTGATCGCGGATCATGGGCGCGTCGCGGGCGCGGAGATGTTCCATACTTTCAATATGGGGCTGGGGATGCTGTTCGTGGTGGCGGAGGAGAACGGCGCGGCGGCGCGAAAGCGGCTGGCCGACGCCGGTTTCGCCGCGCACCGGGTCGGGCGAGTGAGCGGTGAAGTCGTCGGAGTCCAGGTCCGCGAGCCGGGCCGAGACGTGCCTCTGAGCAGGTAACGTAACATGGCGGATGGGCGCATTCTGGTCGTCGAGGACAACCCCGACATCGTCGACATGCTGAAGGTAATGTTGGGCGCCGAGGGCTACGTGGTGCTCTCTGCCACCGATGGCGCCCAGGCCCTGGCGACCATCAAGCAGGAGACCCTCGACCTGGTGATCCTCGACCTCATGCTGCCCATCATGGACGGCCTCGAAGTCTGCCGCCGCACGCGCGAGTTCAGCCAGGTGCCCATCATCGTGCTCACCGCCAAGACCGGCGAGGTGGACAAGATCATCGGGCTCAACACCGGGGCCGACGACTACGTCGAGAAGCCCTTCAGCCCGGGCGAGCTGATCGCGCGGGTGCGGGCGCAGCTCCGCCGGTCGCGGGCGGGCCAGGCGGCGTCGGCGGGGCCGTCGGTGGCGGTGGGCGAGCTGAGCCTCGACCCGGGCGCCTACGCCGTGTGGCTCCGCGGCTCGCCGATCAACGTCACTCGGCTGGAGTTCGAGCTGCTCTACGCCCTGGCGCAGCGGCCCGGCCGGGTGCTCACGCGCGAGCAGATCCTCGACCTGGTGTGGGGTGAGAAAGAGTTCATCCAGCCCCGCGGGATCGACGTGCACATCCGCCGGCTGAGGATGAAGGTCGAGGACGATCCGCGCCGGCCCAAGCGGCTTCAGACGGTCCACAGCGTCGGCTACAAGCTGGTTGCGCAGTGACTGGCGGGCCCTTAAGACCCGCCCGCTGGAGTGAGCTGGCCGAGGTCTACCGCCTCCATCGCACGGTCTTCCCGCACCCGTACGGGTTCTGGCGGTTCATCGGCTACCAGGTCTCGCCGCGCAGCACGATCCTGGTGGTGCCCGGCGATCGCGGGTTGCGCGCCTACGGCGTGGCGACCATCTCCGACCTCTGGCATCCGCCCGGCGTGGTGGGCGAGATCATCTCCCTGGCGGTGCTCGAGCCCTATCGCCGGCAGGGCCTGGCGCGGCTGCTGATGGCGGACCTGGTCGGGTTCCTCGAGACGCGCGGGATGGGGGAGATCTACCTGCAGGTGGCGGTCAGCAACACCCCGGCGCAGGAGCTGTACAACGATCTGGGATTCACGGTGAAGGACCGCCTGCCCCGGTACTACGTGGATGGCGAGGATGCGTGGTTGATGGTGAGGGTGAGCTCCGAGGAGGCGTAGGGTCCGCTATTGCGGACGCGGTCCGGTCCGGGCGCGCCGCGGAGCGGGCCGCGCGTAGGGCCACGCCAGCGGCGTGACCGTCCGGGGCTCGTCATGCACGGGCGGCGTGGCT
>JACPDV010000764.1 GCA_016183835.1 Armatimonadota bacterium | reverse complement strand
TTGGATGAGGAACGTTCATGTTGGCAGTCGTTCTGGGATCGGTGTCGTTTCAATTTCTTCTCTTGGCCCAACGAATGCCGGTTGCCGGTCTCCGGCCGCTCAATGCATCTCCACTTCGACCTTGCCGAAGCCGGGGCGCAGGTAGTGGAAATGCACGTTCGGGTGGTCGGCCAGGAGCGACATCGGGCAGGACGAGTCGGGCACCCGCTTGGAGATCATCAGCGCGGTGAGCCGGAAGCCGAACGGGTTGTCGTGGTGGCCGGGGTGCCAGATGCTGACCTTCTCGGCCTGCCAGGTCTGCACGGGGCCGACGGTCAGCGCGTGGGAGGGCACCAGCGGGATGTTGCCGCCGCCGGAGGTCCGCGCGTTCTGCACCAGGGTCAGCGGGTGCAGCTCCACCGCACGCGTCCCAAACTGCCGGAACTCCGCGGGGCTGGGCGGCGCGTCGGCGAACTTCCCTTCGCGGCGGACGGGGTCGTTGAACGCCCAATGCTTGATCTCGCCCTGCCCGCCCTGCATCGTGGCGCAGCGGATGCCCTGCCAGCTCGCCTCGTAGTCGGTCACGTCGGCCTTGGGGAAGTGCAGGTTCTCTACCGGCATCGCCAGTTCCGGCCGGATGCGGTTGAAGCAGAGCTCCTTGTCGGCCTTGGCGAAGCTGAGCGGATGCGCCTCGGAGACTTCCTTGCCGTCGAGGACCCACTCGTCCATACCCCAGAAGTGGGCGTGCTTGAGGGAGAGGTCGAGGTCGTTGACCAGCCGCGCCACGAGCGGGAGCTGCTCGGTGGGTCCGATAGGCCCGCACAGCCCGACCGGGTTGTCGGCGGTGGACTGGCGGAAGGCGGTGATGTACTCGAGCGCCTCGGCGAGGTAGAAGTCTTCGAGGGTGTCGTAGAAGACGACCTTGAACCCGGGCCGGCCGAGCTGCTCGAGGTCGCGGGCGGTGAGTCGCGAGGCATCGCGGAGCAGCTCCGGGTCGAGGGTGGTGTAGTCCCACCACCCGGGGGCGATCTTGCTCAGGGGGCGCGGCATGGTGTGATTCTCCTCCGATGGGCTCGGCGGGGGGGATTCTGTGAGGGTCGGGCGACACCTGCAACCGGGCGCGGCTATCGATCCCCGGCTGAGGGCGCTGCCGCCTTGCGGCGGCGCGGCCGGGGGAGGCGGAGCGTGCCGTCCGCGCCCAGCGAACCGGCCAACAACATGACGACAGTGGCGTTGATGGTGGTGCCTTCGGCCGCCGCGCGCTGCCCCACCCGGCACGGCCAGGTTCCGTGCGTCTCTGCACGGGGGCCAATCTGGCGCGGCCTCTGGGTCCGAGTGCCAGCGCGATCCGGTCGGCCACCGGCTTGACGGCTCATCCCTTTGTGGTTATAACTTGAGCGTTATGCCGCCGATGGTGGTTGAGATCCTGCCCGAAGCCGAAGACGAGCTGGCGCTGTGGCCTCAGCGCGAGCAGGACGCCCTTCACCATGCGGTAGCGAAACTGGAGGCGCTGGGCGACGTGCTGGGGTTCCCTCACACCAGTGCGGTACACGATGCCCCTGTGGCGTTGCGTGAGTTGCGTCCACGCGGCGGCGACAGCCCGGTCCGAGCCTTCTACCGGCGGGTCGGCGCGGTCATCGTGATCGGGTCGGTCGGGCCGGAGGCGCAGAGAGACCCGCGCAAGTTCCGCCAGGCGGTTGACGCCGCGGTCGAACGGCTGCGGGCGCGGGAGAGCAGACCATGAGCAAGCCCTGGCGTACGCTGCTGGCCGAACGGCTGGAAGACCCGTCCTTCCAGCGCGAGTGGGAACGGACGGCGGTGGCGCGCGCCCTGGCAATCTGGCTGTGCGAGTACCGGGGCGAGCACGGCTTGACGCAGGACGCCTTGGCCGCCCTGCTAGGGATGAAACAGTCGGCGATTGCGCGGTTGGAGATCGGCGAGACGGAGCCGAAGCTATCCACGCTCCTGCGGCTGTCGCGCGCGTTGGGGACGCCGCTGGAGCTGGTGGTAGACCGCACCGGGGACCTCTCTGAGGCCGAGCGGGTGGTCGTCGGCGGGCCGCAGGCGAAGGCCGCCTGATCTCGCGGCAGGCGGCGAGAGTGGCCAGGCTGCGGGAGGATTCGGCGCCATCGCGTAGGATCTCGCACCCCGGAGCCCCGCCCATGCCGGTCGCCGCCCTCTTCCTTGCCTCGCTGCTCAACGCCGAGCCCGCCGCCGACCTCTACGTCGCTCCCAACGGCAACGACACCTGGACCGGCAAGCTCGCCGCGCCCAATCCGGCCGCCACCGACGGCCCCTTCGCCACGCCCGCCCGCGCCCGCGATGCACTCCGGGCCGTCATGACCGCCGAGAAGCCCCGGCCCTGGCGCGTGCTCCTCCGCGGCGGCGTCTACCCTCTCGGCGAGACCCTCGTCTTCGGCCCCGAGGACTCCGGGCGCGAGGGCAACCCCGTCACCTGGGCGGCGTACCCTGGCGAAAAGCCAATTCTCAGCGGCGGCCGGAGCATCACCGGCTGGCGCAAGGAGGCCGACGGGAGCTGGAGCGTGACCCTCCCCGACGCCGCGCAGCACGGCTTCAACCAACTCTTCGTCAACGGCGCCCGCCGCACCCGCGCGCGCCAGCCCAACACCGGCTACCTGCGCACCGCCGGCCCGCTGCCCGAGATCAAGGACCCGCAGAAGGAGCGCGACAACACCGCCAGCCGCCTCGGCTTCACCTACCGCGGCGACGACCTCACCACCTGGCCCGACCTCGACGAGGTCAACGTCGTGCTCTACTACGACTGGAGCACCTCGCGCCACTGGATCAGGGCGCTCGACCCGGGCGCCCGCACCGTCCGTTTCGTCAACCCCACCGGCTGGCCCGTCTGCTTCTGGGAGCGGGAGCAGCGCTTCCACCTCGAGAACGCCCGCGCCTTCCTCGACAGCCCCGGCGAGTGGTACCTGGACCGCAAATCCGGTGTGCTGACCTACCTGCCGCTCCCCGGCGAGGAGCCAGGCAAGGTGGACGTGGTCGCCCCGCGCCTGCGCCGGCTGGTGGAGCTGCGCTGCGACCCGGCGGGCGGCAAGTTCGTCGACAACCTGCGGTTCGAAGGGCTGTCGTTCCAACACGCCGGGTGGCAGTTCGAGCGCACGCAGCAGCTCGAGGCGCAGGCCGCGGCCTACTGCACCGGCGCAGTGTGGGGCCAGGGCGTGCGCAACGCGCGGTTCATCGGCTGTGAGATCGCCCACGCCGGCGAGTATGGCCTGTGGCTGGAGAGCGGCTGCCAGGGCAACGTGATCCGCCACTGTGAGATTCACGACCTGGGCGCCGGCGGCGTGCGGCTCGGCGCCGAGGGCTTCACGGACCAGCCGAACCTGATCAGCCGCTACAACCAGGTGGACAACTGCTTCATCCACGACGCCGGGCACGTCTTCCCCGACGGCGTGGGGATCTGGGTCGGCCACAGCAGCGACAACCAGCTCACGCACAACGACATCTGTGACATCGTCTACTCGGG
>JACPDV010000763.1 GCA_016183835.1 Armatimonadota bacterium | reverse complement strand
AGCTGGCCGGATTCCTGGCCGAGCTGCACGCCCTGGAAGGCATCGCCGGCGACCCGCAGACCACTCTCGTGCTGCCCAGCGAAGGCCCGGTCCTGCGCCTCTTCCGCGAGCAGGGGCTGGCCCTGCCGGGAGGGCGCCGATGACCCAGCCGACCGCCGGCAACGCCCTGGCCCAGGCGCTCTCCAGCAGCTACGCGTTGTTGCGCCTGGCGCTCCTGGCGCTCCTGGCGGCGTGGTTCGCCAGCGGGATCTACGTCGTCCCGTCGCACCAGGTGGCCGTGGAGCTGCGCTGCGGCCGGCCCACCGGCAGCGCGGCCACGCGAGTCAACGGGCCCGGTGTGCACACCGCCTGGCCGCGACCCATCGGCGAGGTGGTGCGTGTGGACGTGGGGCGGGTGCAGTCGCTCGCCCTGCACGACTTCTGGTATGCCCCCACGGCCGAGGAGCAGCGCACCGGCAAGCCCGGCGTGCCCGGCGCCAACCTGCGGCCCGGCGTGGACGGCTACCTGCTCACCGGCGACCTGGACCTGGTCCACGGCGAGTGGAGCCTGACCTACCGTGTCAGCGACCCGGCGGCCTGGCTGTTCACCGCCGCCGAGCCCGTGGCGATGCTCCGCGACCTGGCGGACAGCAGGATCGCGCAGGTGGTGGCGGGCGCCACGGTCGAGGGCGTTCTGCGCGACGAGCAGGAGGCGCTGCGGCAGCGGGTGGCCACGCTCCTGGCCAAGCGGGTTGAGGCGGCCGGGCTGGGCGTGCAGATCGAGAACGTCCTGTTGGCGCAGGCGATCCCGGCGCGGCAGGTGGCGAGCGCGTTCGACGAGGCGCTGCGCGCGCAACAGGAGGGCGCCAAGGAAGTCGAGGCGGCACGCGCCGACGAGGCCGGCGCGGTGGCCCGGGCGGAGGCCGACGGGGCGCGGAAGCGCAGCGGCGCCGAGGCCCTCCGCGACCGGACGGCGCGCTCGCTGGCGGCGGAGGCGCGGGTCTTCCCGGAGGAGGTGAGCCGCTACGCGCAGAGCCCGGAGCTGTACGTGCGGCAGCACCAGGCCGAGGCGCTGTCGCGGACCTTCGCCCGCTGCGGCAAGCTGGTGGTGACCAACCGGCCCGAGGAGCTGCGGCTCAACGTGCCCACCCCGCCGGGCCAGCCGGCGCCCGAGGAGGGCGGACCGTGAGCGACGCCCTGCTCGAGCCACAGGCCGTCCGCCGCCGCCTCCGCGGCGCGCTGGCCGGGCTGGTGCTCCTGATCAACTCCTGGCTGGCGCGCTGGGTCTATCCCGACAACCCGCTCGCCGCGGAGCTCAGCGCCGGCTTGGCGGCGGTGGTCCTGGCCGTGCCCATCGTCGTCCGCGCCGCGCGCGACCTGCTCGCCGGGCGACGGAGCATCCACGAGTTGGTCGCCCTGGGCGCCCTGGCGGCGTTTGTGCAGAATGACTTGCGCATCGCCGCCGCGGTGTCGTTCTTCCTCCAGATCGGGCAGCTCATCGAGTCCCACAGCGCGGTGGGCGCGCGGCAGGACGTGGAGGCGGTGCTCCGGCTGGCGCCGCAACGGGCCGTGAAGGTGACCGACGGCGGCGAAGTCGAGCTGCCCGCCGCGGAGCTGAAGCCGGGCGACCTGGTCAGAGTGCGGGCGGGCGACAGCATCCCCGCGGATGGGGTGGTCGAGGGCGGCGTGAGCACGGTCGATCAGGCCAGCATCACCGGCGAGAGCCTGCCCGTGGACTGCCGCGCCGGGAGCGAGGTGTTCGCCGGCACCGCCAACCTCACCGGACTCCTGGAGATCCGGGTCACCCGCGCCGGTTCGGACACCACGCTGGGCCGGGTGCGCGAGCTGATCCTGCAGGCCGAGCGCACGCGGTTGCCAGTGCAGCGCGCCATCGACCGCTACGCCGGGGCTTACACGCCGGTGGTCCTGATGATCGCCGGGCTGGTCTGGTTCTTCGCCCGGGATCCGTCGGCTGTGGTGGCGGTGCTCGTAGTGGCGGTGCCCGGGGCGCTCGTCTTGGCGGCGCCGAGCGCGGTGGTCGCGGCGCTGAGCGCGGCGGCGCGGCTGGGCGTGCTGATCAAGGATGTGGCGCAGCTCGAGACGGCCGCACGGGTGGATGCGTGGCTGTTCGACAAGACCGGCACCCTGACCACCGGGGCGCTGGCGGTGGCGCAGCTCCAGCCGCTCGGCGGTCTGACTCCTGCGGAGCTGGTGCGCCGAGCGCGGGGGCCGGCACCCGGCGGCGGCGGCGCTGGCGCGGCTGGCGGCTGAGCACGGGGTCCCGCTGGCCGAGCCGGAGGCGTTCGAGGAGACGGCCGGGAGGGGGATCCTGGCCCGGGTGGGAGGGCGCGAGGTGCGCGCGGGGACGGGCGAGTGGATGCTCGAGGCGGGCGTCGACCCGCTGCGCTTCGCCGTGCCGGAGGCGGTGGCGGCGGAGGGCTTCAGCTTGGTCTACTGCCTGGTGGACGGCGAGCCGTCGGGCTGGTTCGCGCTGGCCGACGGGTTGCGGCCGGAAGCGGAGGCGGCGCTGACAGAGCTGCGCGGGCAGGGCGCGGCGAGGCAGGTGATGGTGACGGGCGACCGCGAGGTCGTGGCGCGCCGAGTGGCCGGCGAGCTGCACTTGGACGAGCTGCGGGCGGGCCAACTGCCGTGGGAGAAGGTGGCGTTCGTGGAGGAGATCCGCGGGCGCGGGTACACGGTGGCGATGCTGGGCGACGGGGTGAACGACGGCGCCGCGCTGGCGGCTGCGGACCTGGGGATCGCGGTGGCGGCGGCCGGCAGCGACGTGGCGCTCAACAGCGCCAGCGTGGCCTTGCTGAGTGCGAACCTGCGGCTGGTGCCGTTCCTCCATCGGCTGGCGCGGCGGACGCGGGCGGTGGTGAATCAGAACCTGGCGCTGGGCCTGGTGCTGGTGCTGGGCGGCCTGACGGCGTCGGGGCTTGGCCGCATCACGCCGGTGGGCGCCGCGGTGCTCTACAATGCCGGCGTGCTGCTGGTGCTTCTCAACAGCGCCAGGCTGCTGCGCGCGGGCGAGGAGCTGGCGCCGGCGGTGGCGGCCTCCGTACCGAGTAACTGATGGTGGAACCAGTCAGCGCTGGCTGCTCTTTCGCCACCCCCTCCTTGCCAAGGAGGGGGCAGGGAGAGGTCCCGTGTTCCTCTGCGGAGTCGCCTGGACCAAGACCATGCCGCGGCAGAGCGCGCTCTCGGGGTGGACTGAACCTCCCCCTGCCCCCTCCTTGGCAAGGAGGGGGTGGAAGACGGCCGGCTGCGATGGACCACGATGGCATCTGACCCTCAACCACAACCCGCGGGACCCGTCGTCGTGGCCGAGAACGTCACCCGCATCTTCGCCGACTTCTGGGGCCGGCCGAAGGTCGCCGCCGTCCAGGACCTCTCGTTCCAGATCCAGCCCGGCGAGATCTACGGCCTCCTTGGACCGAACGGCGCAGGCAAGTCCACCACCGTCAAGATGCTCCTCGACCTCCTCCGCCCGACCCGCGGCAAGCTCATGATCCTCGGCCGCCCACCGCGCGACCTGCGCGCCAAGGAGCGCATCGGCTACCTGCCCGAGGAGACCCATCTCTACCCCTACCTCACCGCCGAAGAGACGCTCGCCTTCTTCGGCAAGCTGTTCGACCTGACGGCCGGCGCGCGGCGCGAGCGCTGCGCGCAGCTCCTCGACATGGTCGGCCTCGGCCGCGCCCGCGGGCGGCGCGTGGGCGAGTTCAGCAAAGGCATGCAGCGCCGCCTCGGCCTCGCCCAGGCGCTGCTCAACGACCCGGACCTGCTGATCCTCGACGAGCCCACCACTGGCCTCGAGCCCCAGGCCCGCCACCTCATCTGGGAG
>JACPDV010000770.1 GCA_016183835.1 Armatimonadota bacterium | reverse complement strand
GGTGTGGGTGCGGGTGCGGGCGGGCGTGGCGCGCAGGCTGCGGCTGCTGGACCCGTTCGAGGGCGCCGAGGCGGAGGTGGCCGGCGCGGAGCTGCGGCGCGAAGGCGGGCGGTTCGAGGGGGAGCTGTCGGCGGGGCAGGAGGTGACGCTGGCGCTGAGCGGGACGGGGCTCGACGCCGCGGAAGTGCTGGCGCGGATCGGTCGGGAGGGCGGCAGCCGGTTCGGCCTGCGGTGAGCAGCGCAGCGGCCAGCCGCCGAGGCACGACGCGGAGCGCCGCTGTCTCAGCGGCTCTGCCAACGACCGCAGGCGGAGCGGATCCACCCATCGGGATGCGAGACCACATTCCGGTTGCGCCCTGCGTGACCCGGACCGGGGAGCCGCTGAGACAGCGGCGCTCCACGGGCGCCACCGTCAGCCATCTCCACAGCCACAGCCGGGCGACTGGCCGCCGCGGGCACCTTGACGGGACCGCGGTACCTCTGTCACCCTTCCCGCGTCCGGAGCCCCGTCGGCGCGAGCGCTCCGGCTTATTCCGACAACCTTGTGGTAAAATCCACTTGGCGCCCCCGAGCAGCCCCTCAACGCCGCTGGCCAAGTCGTTGCAGTCGTCACCAAGGTGAGGGTGCGGAGCGATTCGAGATGAACCTGGCGTTGACCGGACAGGTCGTGATCGGCCTGGCTCTGGTGGCGGCGTTGCTGGCCCTGCGCGGCGCGCGGGTGCCCGAGCGCGAGCGCGGCCTGCGGCTCTGGCTGGCGGTCTCCACCGGCCTCACGGTGGTCGCCGTGGCACTGCTCTGGTGGGCACTCACCGGCAGCGACTTCCGCTTCGACTACGTGGTGCGCAACACCAGCCGCGACCTCCCCGGCCTCTACCGCATCGCCGCGCTGTGGGCCGGCCAGGAGGGCACCATCCTCCTCTGGACCCTGCTCCTCGAGCTGACCGCCGTGAGCATGCTCCAGTACTGCCGCTACTACCGCCGGGTCGCCCCGGCCCTGGTCACCGCGCTGGCCGCTGGGTTCCTGGTGCTCCTCCTGATCCGCAGCCCGTTCCGGATGGTCGCCGGGGCACCGCCGGAGGACGGGCACGGGCTCAATCCGCTGCTCCGCAACCCCTGGATGGTGGTCCACCCGCCGGTGCTGTTCATCGGCTACGCGCTGCTCACCGCGCCGTTCGCCCTGGCCCTGGCCGCCTTCGGGCGCAACGAGCCCGACGGCTGGCTCGAAGACGCGCGCCGCTTCGCCCTCCTGGGCTGGGTCTTCCTCGGCGCCGGGATGATGCTCGGCGCCTACTGGGCCTACATCACCCTCGGCTGGGGCGGCTTCTGGGCCTGGGACCCGGTCGAGAACTCCTCGCTGATCCCCTGGATCTTCGCCACCGCGCTGCTCCACTGCCTCCCGCTGCAAAGGCGCGCCGGGGCCTGCCGCAAGTTAGCCTACGTCCTCGCCCTGGCCACCTTCGTCACGGTGATCTACGGCAGCTACCTGACCCGCAGCGGCGTGCTGGGCGACTTCTCGGTACACTCCTTCGAGAGCCTCGGCGCAGGCTACAACGCCGGCTGGCTGGCGCTCCTCCTGGTGCCCTTGGCCCTCGGCCTGGGGCTGCTCGCCCGGCGGAGCCGCCAGGTCACCTCGCAGCCCGTGCCCGCGCCGCTCACCTGGCTCTACCAGGCCGTGTGGGTGATCACCCTGATGGCGACGCTGGTGCTGATCGGCACGTCCATGCCGCTGCTCTCGAAGCTGGCCGGTGACGGCAAGGGCTTCGCGTTGCAGCCATCGTTCTACAACCGCACCCAGACGCTGCTCTTCCTGGTCGCGGCGCTGGTCCTGGTGCTCCACCTCAAGCCTACGCTGCCGGCCCTGCTGCAGTGCCTGGCGGGCGCCGCGCTGGGGCTGGCGGCGGTGGCGGGGACGGTGCAGCCGAGCTACCCGCCGACTGTGCAGAGCATGCTCGCGGTGCTGGGCGGCGGGTGCGGGCTGTTCGCGGCCCTCGCGCTGCAGCGCGGCGTGCGCGCCTGCGCCGCCGGGCGGAAGGCCGAGGCGGGGGTCAGCCTGGCCCACCTGGGCATGGCCCTGCTGGTGCTCGGCGCGGCGGTCAGCGGGCCCGGCGCCAACTCGCAGCGGCTGGTGTTGGCCACCGGGCAGAGCGACCAGGCGGTGGGCGCTGAAGTGCGGCTGTCGAGCATCGAAGACCGCGACGACCAGAAGACCGCCATCACTTTTCAAGTCACCGAGGGCGGCAAGGTCGGCGCCGGCGTGTCGCTCATCTACCCCACCGAGAACGGGACGATGCGCCATCCCACGCTCTTCCACCGGCCGTTTAGCGACCTCTACCTGGAGCCCGAAGAGCTGCTGGAGGGCCATGCCCATGCGGGCAACGTCCTCGAGCTGGCCAAGGGCAAGAGCGGCGAGGTGGCCGGCGCGAAGGTCAAGTTCGTCAACTACGACATGGGCGGCGACCACAGCGACACAGCCAGCATGATGGGCGGCGTGGGCGCCAAGCTGGAGGTGGACCTCGGCAAGGGCCCGCGCACCGTGGTCCCGCGCTTCAACCCGGCCGAGGCGAACCCGTCTCCGCCGGTGGACGTGGACGGCTGGCAGATCAGCCTGCAGCAGATCCTGGC
>JACPDV010000114.1 GCA_016183835.1 Armatimonadota bacterium | reverse complement strand
TCGCCGTCCTGTCCCTCGCCGCCGCCTCGCGCGCGCAGGACGTGACCGGGCGGGTCATCGATGTCGACGGCCGGCCGGTGCCCGGCGCCGAGGTGTTCGTCACCTGTCGGCTCGGCACGCTGGCCGAGACCCATCTGGAGCCGGTGCGGTCGGACGAGCAAGGCGCGTGGCGGGTCCGCGACGCGCGCACCGAGCCGGGCCAGTGGCTGGTGGCGGTCGCGGTGACGCCCGGTGGGCTGGGCTGGTCGGGCACCGCCGGAGGGGCGCTGACCGTCCGGCTGGGCGGCGTCCGGACGGCGGTCTTGCGCGTGCTGGATCCCGAGCGCCGGCCGGTCGCGGGGATGCACGTGGAGGTCTCGCGCCTGGGCGAGGTGGACCCCGGCACGAGCGGCGCCGATGAGCGCGGGCCGGACGTGCGGCTGAGCGCCGGCGACCCGGTGTGCGCCGTGCTGGGCGCGGTCACCGACGCGGCGGGCGAGTGCCGCGTGCGGGTCACCTCCACAGGCAAGTCGGGCGTGCGGATCGGGCACCCCGGGTTCCAGACCTCCGACTTCTGGCTGGGCAACGACCCGGTGACCGTCCACGAGCTGCGCCCTGGCGCCGCGCTCCGCGGGCGCGTCACGGACCTCGGCGGACGGCCGGTGGCGGGGGTCACCGTGCAGCTCAAGGGCCGCACCCTGCGCTGGTCCACCGCCGAGACCCAGGCCGACGGCACCTACCAGTTCGATGGGCTACAGGCGGGCGACGGCCGGGTCTACGTGACGCACGCCCCGGCGGACTATCCCGTCGGCAGCTCGGCGGACTGCCACGCCGAGACGGGCAAGATCCTCCCCGTGCCCGACCTGGTGCTGGGCGACACGGTGCTCGTCAAAGGACGGCTGGTCGCGCTCGGGTCGGGCGAGCCGCTCGGGCCGGCGCAGGTGCAAGGGTTCAACCGCGGGGCGGACGTGGAGACGGCGGCGGTGACGGCCGGCGCGGACGGACGTCTCGAGCTGCGCCTGGCGCCCGGGAAGTGGGAGTTCTGGCCGACCACAGGGCCGCCAGGCTACACGCTGGAGTTCGACCGCGCGAAGCCCGTGCAGCTCGCCGTCGAGGAGGGCGAGCGCGAAGTGACCGTCGAGCTGACGCGGGCCTACACCGTGCGCGGCCGGGTGCTGGACGAAGCCGATCGGCCGGTGGCGGGGGCCGAGGTGCAGCTTCACCAAGGGCGCTTCGTCTGGGATGCCAAGACCGATGCCGAGGGCCGCTTTGCCGTGGACCGCGTCCCGGCGGGCGAGCGGGTGGAGCTGGAGGCGGGCGTGGTCGGCGGCCGCACCGCGCAGCCGGTGTCCTTCGCGGACGCCGGCCAGGCGACCGACGCCCTGCTGCGCCTGACGCCGTCCGGGGCGGCCGTTGCCCTGACGACCCAAGTGGTCGATCCCTGGGGCCGGCCGTTGCCGGGAGTTGACACCAAGCTGAGCGTGCACGTGGTGCGGAACGGGCGAGGCAGCGAGTACGTGCAACGCGCCGCCAGCGACGCCACGGGTGCGTGCCGGTTCGAGCTGGCCGACGCCGACGCGGGGGTCCTGATGCGCGGCTCGGCACCCGGCCTGCGGCGGCTGAAGGGCGGCGATCCGGTACCGGGCGGCGGGCCGCTCCGGCTGAGCGATCTCGTCCTGGCGCGCTGGGGCGCCGCAGTCAGCGGGCAGGTGGTGGATGCCAAGGGCAAGCCGGCGGCCGGAGCGAAGGTGATCTGCCTCGAGGCCGCCGACCACACGGTCGCCTGCGACGCCCGGGGCCGCTTCACGGCGGACAACCTGCCCGACGCGCCGCTGCGGCTGGTCGCGCTGCAGGGTCATCGCGCCGTGGGGACGGTCGCGGCCCGGCCGGGGCGCGCGGTGACCATCAAGGTGGCCGAGCCGCCCGCCGCCACGCCCGCGGCGAAGCGCAAGCTGGCGCGCGAGCTGCTCGACGAAGCCTGGCGCGTGGCGGCGCTGCGCAGCTCCTGGTACTCGCGGGTGGGTGTGGTGATGGCGGCGGTGGATCCGCGCGAGGTGTGCCGCCGCGTGCGCGCGCTGCCCGAGGGACAGCGCGGAGACGCCGCCGCGCACCTGCTCACCAGCCTGTCGCTGGGACCGCCGGAGCGGGTCAAGGCGTGTCTCGAGCTCGTGGAGGTGATCACCGACTCGGCCGCCAAGGCCTGGACGTGCGCCGGCGTCGCCGCGCGGTTGCCTGCGACCGACCGCGACGTCATCGCCCGGCTGGTCGAGCAGTCGCGCACCGCCTGGACACCGAACGCGCAACACCTCACCGCCCCGGCAACCACGGCGCTTCTGGCGGCGGCGGAAGACACGCTCGGCCGGCCGGATGCGCCCGAGCTGCTTGACAAGGCCATCGAGCTGGCCCGCCGGAGCGGGCTGAATCCGAGCGAGGTGCTGACCTCTCTCGCGCCCCTGGTGGTGCGCCGGCCGGCGATCTACGAGCGGCTCTTGACCGCCATGCGCGACGACGATGGCTGGACGCTGGCGGTGGCCTGGGGCGTCCAGATGCTGGCGGAGACGGATCCGGCGCGGTCGGTGAAGTACTGGCGCATGCTCCCGGAGACGGGTCCGGGCCAGGCGCCCTTGCCCAACGACCCGATGGGTCCGCGTGGCATGGACCACTACGACAAGCGGCGCTGCCTGTGGATGGTGATGCCGGCGCTGGCGGTGGCGGACCTGGACGAGGGTCTGGCCCGCGCCAGGGCGGCCGGCGAGGCGCTCGGCTCGGAGGCCGCGCGGCTGTATGCGTGCGCTCCGGCCGCGCAGCGGGCGCGGGTGATGCAGCTCGTGTCCGACGATGGCAAGGTCCCGACCGACCCGAAGGTGCGTCTGTCGTTCGCGGCGGCGCTGCAGACCACCGACCCGGCGCTGGCCGGCCGGCTCTACGCGGACGTGGAGAAGAACCACCCGGAGCTGCTGACCGCCAACATGAGCTCGGCGTACGACCGGATCGACCCGAACCGGGAGCGCGAGCGGATCGAGAAGGAGCTGGCCGACGCGCAGCGCCGCGGGGCGCGCATCGGCGCCGGCGCGGGCCAGCCGGACCGGGACGCGGATCGCCCTGACTGGTTTGCGGCGGACCCGGTGTGGCAGGCGGCCTCACGGTTGGCAGCCATCGACCTCGGGCGCGCCCTGGAGCTGGTGCGGAGCCTCCCGGATCGTGTGGAGAACGACTCGGAGCCGATCGAGTTCGGTCTGCTGGCGATCTGCCGCGAGCTGCTCGGCGAGCCGGATGAGCGGCACGAGGGGTCCATCGGCGGCAGGCCGGGGTTCTAGCGGGTCGGGCGGGAGGCGTTCGGGGCCGGGCGGCGTAACTCAGGGCGCGGCTCCACCAGGCCGCGGGAGCCCGCGCTTGGAGCACCCGGACCACGAACGCCCCGGCCTGCTGCCTACCCTCGGCCTGGGCGCCCTGATCCTCTACGGCGTCGGCGACATGCTGGGCTCCGGCATCTACGCCCTGATCGGCAAGGTCGCCGGAGCGATGGGCAGCGCCTGTTGGCTGGCCTTCCTGGTCAGCATGGTCGCCGCCCTGCTCACCGGCCTCTCCTACGCCTCGCTCGGCTCGCGCTACCCTCGCGCCGCCGGCGCCGCGTACGTCACCCAGCGCGCGTTCGGCCGGCCGTTCCTCGCCTACCTGGTCGGCCTGGCCGTGATGGCCTCCGGGCTGACCTCCATGGCCACCCAGTCGCGCACCTTCACCGGCTACATCTCCGCGCTCCTCCCCGGGCTCCCCGACCCGGCGTGGGTGGTGCTCTTCATCGCCGCCCTGACGCTGGTCAACGTGTGGGGCATGAAGGAGTCCACCTGGCTCAACGTGGTCTGCACCACGGTGGAGGTGAGCGGCCTGGCCATCGTGATCCTGGTGGGGCTCCGGTACCTGGGCCGCGTGAGCTACCTCGAACCGCCGACGGTTGAGGGCGTGGTGCGTCCGCTCGGGCTCTCGATGGTGTTCCAGGGCGCGGTGCTGACCTTCTACTCGTTCATCGGGTTCGAGG
This sequence comes from Armatimonadota bacterium, assembly GCA_016183835.1. Classification (GTDB taxonomy): domain Bacteria; phylum Armatimonadota; class UBA10988; order UBA10988; family UBA10988; genus JACPDV01. Next base: position 5,488 of record JACPDV010000114.1, on the reverse strand, counting down.
ACATGATCAACGTGGTGGAGGAGGTGAAGGACCCGGTCCGCACCTTCCCCCGCGGCGTGCTCGGGGCACTGGCGGTGGTCACGGTGATCTACCTGCTGGTCAGCCTGGTAGCGGTGTCGGTGGTGCCGCACGCGGAGCTGGCGCTCAGCAAGGAGCCGCTGGTGGAGGTGGTCCGCCGCTCCGCGCCGTGGTTCCCCTCGGCGGTGTTTTCGGGCATCGCGCTGTTCGCCATCACCAACACGGCGCTGCTGAACTACATCATGGGCAGCCGGCTGGCGTACGGGATGTCCCGCGACGGGCTCTTGCCCCGCTGGCTGGGGGCGGTCCACCCGGCGCGCCACACGCCGCACCGGGCCACGCTGGTCTTGGCGGTGGTCGTGCTGGTCCTGGCGCTGTCGGGCGAGGTGGCGCAGCTCGCCAAGGCGACCAGTGTGCTGTTGCTGAGCGTGTTCTGCGTGATCAACGTGGCGCTGGTGGTGCTCCAGCGGCGGCCGGGCGAGCCACGGGGCACGCTGGAGGTGCCGGCGGCGGTGCCCGTTGGCGGGCTGCTGGTGTGCGCCTCGCTGCTAATGCACGCTAAGCGGGCGGAGGTGCTGACGGCGCTGATCCTGGCGGCGGCGATCACGGCGCTGTACCTGGTGTTGCGGCCGAGGCGGGTGGCGGGGGACGCTGAGGATGAACGCTCCCCGATTGGCGGGGTATAGACCAGCGGGATGCGGCGGGGAAGCCGATGCGTAGGGGATGTGCGGCAGCTTTGGGGCTGGGTGTGTTGCTGTTGGCCGGGCGGGTCGGCGCCGAGGTCGTGACGGGGCGAGTGGTCGACGCACATGGCCGGCCGGTGGCGGGGGCGGAGGTGTACCTGCGGCTCTGGCAGCCCGGCGCGCCGGCCATCGAGCCCTGCCGGACCGGCTCGGACGGCCGATGGCGGCACCGGATCCCGCCCGCAGGAGGCCAGCGAAGCGGCTACACGGTTGTCGTCGTGTCGACGAGCGGCCTCGGGTGGGCGACGTCGGCGTCGGCCCACGAGATCGCCCTGCTGCCGGCCACGTCGATGGTGGTCAGAGTCGTGACGGCAGGCCCGGCGAGCCGGCCCGCTGCCCAGAGTTGGAAGCTTCGGCGACCCGTTGCGTGGAGTGTGGCTGGCGGATGGCGACCCCTTGGCCCGGCGGCTCGGGGGCGTCGTGGACGCCGCCGGTGAGTGCCGCTTGCCGGTGGTGCTGCCGGCGGCACGGCTCGCCGTGGTCGTCGACGGGGGCTGCTACGGGCGAACAGCGGCCGCCCTGACATTCGGGCAGACGGAGCCGCTACAAGTGCCGTTCGGCGGCGGAGTGCGGGGACGAGTCCTGGACGCACACGGCGCGCCGGCGGGCAGAGCGGAGGTGTGCGTCGACCAGCGCGAGATCCGGTACACCGGCACCGACGGGAGCTACTCGGCTGGCGGACTGAAGGATGGCGAGCACGTGGTGGTGGTGCGGCCGCGCTCGCCTGCTCAGGCCGCGGGAGTCCACGCGCGCATTCTGACGGTTGTGGGGCAGGTGGCGCGGGTGCCGGACCTGGTGCTGGGTCCTGGGCTGCTGGTCCAGGGACAGGTAGTCGATGCCGACTCGGGTACGCCGGCCGGCCCGGCGACGGTAGGCGCAGCGACGGACATCGCGTCCGCGGCGGCCAAGACGGGTACAGACGGCCGCTTCCAACTGCGGCTCGCGCCCGGCGAATGGCGGTTCCGGTCCTACGACCCGCCCGCCGAGTACGCGCCGTCCAACGACCCATTCGGGCCGTACCGCGTTGGTGAAGGGCAGCCTCCGCCGGTGGTGGTGCTCCGTCTTCGGCCGCGACCCACGCTTGTTGGCGTGGTGCGCGACAACGCCGGCCGGCCGGTGGCCGGCGTGACATTCTCATGGGCCATCCGCGGACCCGGCCAAGCCAGGACGCGCGTCGTGCAGTCCGACGCCAGCGGGCGGTTCCGCTGCACCGGCCTGTTGACCGACCCAGTTTCGTACCTTTCGATCGGCGGTTTCGGCATCCGGCACGTTAACCCGCCGCGCGTCGTGGACCTGCTGAACCAGCCCCAGCCGGTGGAGTTCACCGTCGAACGCGTCCCCGTGGTATCGGTGACGGCACGGGTGGTCAACGGATGGGGTCGTCCGCTGGCCGGGATTCCGCTGCGGCTCAAGGCGGCCAAGGCGGATCAGGGGTTCACCGAGACGCGGGAGGCCGTCACCGGTCGCGATGGCGGCTACCTCTTCGAGAGTCTCGCGCCGGATGCCGAACTGGAGCTCCGCGCGCGTCCCGGTGGCCGCCGGTGGCTGCGCGGCGGGACCCCCTTGGCGGGCGCGGGCGCGCCGGGGCTATCGGACCTCGTGCTCGTCAACGACGGCGCGGTGGTGCGCGGCCGCGTCCTGGACGCCGCGGGACGCCCGGCGGCGGGCGCCACCGTCGTCTGCCTCCAGGCCGGGGACCGGCAGGCCGTGTGCGACGCGCAGGGCCGGTATGTGCTGCGGGACCTGCCGGACACGCCGTTGCGGCTGGTGGCGCTCTACGGCCGCCGCCAGATCGGCCGCGCCAGCGCGCATCCGGGCGCGGCGGTCGTCCTGCGCGTGTCCGAGCCGCGGACCGATCCGGTCGCGAGGCGTCAGCTTGCGCTCGGGTTGCTGCGGCGTGTCTGGCGCGCCGAGGCGTCGCAGAAGGATACGTCCAGCGATGTCCTGGGCCACATCGCAGCGCTACAGGCCAAGCTCGACGCGCGCGCAGCGTGCGCCCGAGTGAGTGCGCTGCCTGGCGACCTGCGGTTCTACGTGGCGGACCGCATGTTGGCGCGGCTTGCGGACGATCCGCAGCGGCTCCGGTACTGCCTGGATGCCGTCTATCCCGCAAAACAACGCTGGGAAGTGTGGCAGTCGCGTGCCCGTTGCTATGCCCTCGTGGCCGGCGGGCTGCCGCCGTCGGAGCGAGCGTGGGCGACTGCGATGTACGAGGTGGCCTGGCGCCATCTGCGCGATGGCCAGGAACGGACGCACGACCCCGACCCCTGGTTTGGCGTGGCACTGGCGGCCGAGACGCTGGGCAAGCCGGACGCCGAGGCGCTGCTCGACCGCGCGCTGAAGATCGCCTCGGGCAGTTGGGACCCGGCAGGTCTGGCAATCGTCGCACATGCGGCGAGCTTCGCCAGCCACCCGGCGCTCTTCCGGCGGCTGATCGAGGCGCTGAAGGACGATCCATACTGGAGCTACGCCGTGGCCGAAGGAGTAAGGGTGCTCGCCGTCACCGACCCGGCGCGCGCCCTCGCGCTGTGGAGCGAACTGCCGGATCCGCCGAGGGTGCCTCCCGACCTGACGCTCCCCAGGTTGGAAGAGGCATGGCGGGACGCCGGCGAGGATCAGGAGCGCCAACGGCTGGTCGATCCATGGGGCTTGCTTGACAGATGTGTGCCGATATCGCGCAGCGCCGCGCTGACGGCCGTGCTGCCGGCGCTGGCGCGGCAGGACCTGGGACTGGCTCTGGACCGGTGCGCGCGTGCCTACCCCGACCTGGAGAGCCTGGCGAGGCTCAGCTCTTCGCGAGGCTTCGGCAGCAGCGACGGCCGCATCGGGTCCCTCTACGAGCGAGCCGGCTGGATTCGGCAGCGCCTGGCTCCGGCGCTGCTGCGCGGCGCGGCGGCGGGTGATCGGGCTCGCCTGCTCCGGATTCTGACGTCGGGTGCGACTTACGAGGACGTGGCCAGCCGGCGGCTCGGGCTGATCACCGCACTGAAGTGCGTCGATCCGGCGCTCGCCGAGCAATGGTACGCCGATCTGGAACGCCGTCATCCGGAGTTGCTGGGCCAAGCCGCGCCGGCCGGACGGGAATCGTCGGACAGCGATGACGAGTTGACGAGCCCTGGCACGCCCGGAGACCTGGCGTGGCTCGACCCGAACCGCGCCCGACTGCTGGTCGAGCGTATGGCCGGCGCGGCCGTGCGGCAGCGCGGCACACCGGTCTACCGCGCCAGCCCGTCGATGCACAGACTCGGGTTCCGCGCGGGCCAGGTGATCGGCAGCCCGCTCCGCTGGGTGCCAGAGGGTGCGCCGAGTGATCCGAGCTACTGGCACGCCCTGCCGACCGATCCGGAGCGCGCCGCCGAGCTGGCTGAGCAGCAACCGCATATCAGCCCTGGCGAGAGGCGTCGCTGGTCGGATGATCTCCGCGGCATCTGCCGGGCCATTGTTGGCCCAGGCGACTACGAAACCGACCTCATGCGTGACAGCGATGCTGAGCCTTGGCGCCGGGAGGTCGCGTTCTACAGCGACTGGTAGTGGTCATGCGGCTCAATCACCCGCCACGCCCCGCGTTCCACTCATCCACAATCCCCGTCACCACCCGGATCCGCTCGATGTCCCCGTGCGACGACAGCTCGTCACTGATCCCCAGGATCAGCCTCCCCGCGAACAGCTCAATCACCCGCCGCGTGCACTCCTCCAAGACCGACACCGGGAACGTCGCGTCGAAGTAGATCGCCGGAATCCCATCCAGCAGCCACACCTCGTCGCCCAGCCCGGCTTTGATCTCATCGAGCGTCACGTCGCCCTGCGGCGCGGGCGTGATGGCCTCGATGCCATCCAGACCGGACGTGCGCGCGTACTTCAGGAGCGGCTTGCAGTCGCCGTCCCAGTGCGAGCAGACCCACTTCCCGGCCGTGTGCAGCCTCGCGCAGCGGCGGAGGTAGGAGGGCTGCACCCACTCCTCGTAGAGCTTGGGCGAGAGGGTCGCGGCGTGGAGATTGTCGCCGAAGTTGATCACTTCGATGGGCGAGGCGTTGATCACCTCGATCAGCCGGTCGTGGCAGTCGTCCAGCGCGCGGAAATACTCGGCCACCAGGCCGGACCAGTCGGACAGCGCATAGACCGCGCGCTCCACGCCCATCAGATCGATGTAGAGGTTCTGGACGTTCACCCGCGGCAGGTACATGGTCGGCGCGCCGATGGTGCCCCATTCCGCCAGCAGCCGGTCGTAGGCCGCCTGGTCGAAGGTCCAGCTCGTGCGCTCGGTGCGCCAGAGCTGCACCTTCAGGTCGTCGGGCGAGGTGACCCAGCGCTTGACCCAGATGGTGCCCGGGTTGGTGGGCGTGGTGCGCGTGACGGCCACCATCGCTCCGGCGGGCGTATCGATCTGGTGCAGCGTGTCGCGCTCGTTGAGCCGCTCGGAGCGGGCGCGGACGCCTTCGGCCTCGACCGCGCGGAAGCACTGGTTGAACTCGTAGACGCGGTTGGAGACGCCCAGGTGGCGGTAGATCTCCGGCATGCTCATCGCGTCGTAGGGCGCGGGGAGCGGCTGCCGGTGGAAGCGCTTGGCGGTCAGCCAGCAGCCGATGCGGGGCTGCCAGATCACCTCTCCAGCGGCCTGGCCGCGGACCACCTGGAGGTGGAGCGCGGCCAGGTCGCGGACGGCGTGGTCGGTGGGACGGCCCGTCATGCGTTGGGCCTTTTTCTGCCGGGCGGCGGAGCGCTCGGCG
>JACPDV010000769.1 GCA_016183835.1 Armatimonadota bacterium | reverse complement strand
CAGCCGGCCGACGAGCTTGTCCATGTACGCCACGTTGTCTGCGTAGAAGCGCTCGCGCGGGGCGTCGGCGGGGGTGTCGGGCGTGCGCTGGATGGGTCCGTGGCAGTGCGCCATCGGATAGTGCACGTAGAAGGGCAGGTCGTGATGCCGGGTGGCGAAGTCCACCAGGAAGTCGTGCATCACGTCGGGGACGTACTGCCCGTCGTGGAGCGGCTTGTTCTCGCCGTTGAGGACGTAGGTCTGCTCCTGGGTGGGCCAGTACTTGCCGCTGCCGGTGAAGCGGAGGTACTCGTCGAAGCCGAAGTCGCCGGGCTGCAGGGGGAGCTGGCTCCACTTGCCGATCGAGGCGGTGGCGTAGCCGGCGGCCTTCAGCACGGTGGGCAGGAAGATCTCATTGGCGGGCTTGACCAGGTTGCCCGTGCTGTTGCTGGTCATGTGGGTGCGGAAGGGGTAGCGGCCGGTCAGGGTCTGGCAGCGCGACGGGCCGCAGAGCGGGGTGGAGAAGCAGGATTCGAAGCGCGTGCCGCCGGCGGCGAGGGCGTCGAGGTTCGGGGTCTGGTAATGGTCGGCGCCGTAGCAGTGGATGTCCCCGATGCCGATGTCGTCGGCGAAGATCAGGATCAGGTTGAGCCGCTCGCGCTCGGCAGCCAGCGAAGCGCTGCGCCGAGTGGCGAGCAGGGCGGCGGCGGCCGCGGCGCCGGCGAGGAACTCACGGCGGTCCATCTCGGCTCTCCCCACGCTCGTCTGGAACTGACGCCGCGCCGCGCCCGCCGGTTCAGCGCCCCGGCCTGACAGCCGGGCTCGCGGACCGCAGAGTGGAGGGGGTGGTCCGGGAGGGAAGACGTATGGCGACGGCGACGAAGCCGGCTCAGGAGCTCTTCCGCGCGGCGAAGAAGGGCGACCTGGCGAGCGTCCAGCGGCTGGTGATCGACGACCCCGCGCTGCTCGGCGCGTGCGACGACGAAGGGCACACGGCGCTCCACTTCGCGGCCTGGAAGGGCTGCGCCGAGGTGGTGGCGTTCCTGCTCCAGCAGGGCGCCGGTACCGAGGCGCACAGCACCAACGGCCACTACGGCGGCACGCCCCTCCACGCTGCGGCGCACGGCAACCAGGCGGCGGTGGTGAAGCTGCTCCTGGAGCACGGCGCCGACGTGCACGCCATCAGCGCCAACGGCCGCACGCCGCTGGAAGAGACCCCCTTCCACAACGCCACGGCGGCAGCGAAGCTGCTGCGGGCCGCGGGGGCGTGAGGGCGGTACGCCGTAGGGGCGACCCTTGTGGTCGCCCGTGCCCGTCTGAAGGTCGAGGCCCAGAGCCGAACGGGCGACCACAAGGGTCGCCCCTACGGGGAGGCCACTGTGCGCAGGGCCAGCACCCCGTCTTCCCATCCGGCCGGCACCACGAACCGCGCGATGCCCTGCCGCGGGAACGTGCCCAGCGGCGTCCGCGCGCCGCTGGCCGGGTCGATCCGCTCGACGTCCAGCGCCTCGCCCGCCAGCCGGCCCAGCCGCAGGTCGACCCGGCCCGGCGCCGGGAGGTAGACCAGCGCCCACTCCCCGGAGGCCGACCGCGCCGCCACCTGTTGCGTGAAGCCGCTCGAAGGGTCGCCCGCGATCAGCTCCGGGTCCGGCACCAGCCGCCACCACTCGGGACAGCCGGTCACCACCTCGCGCAGGATCCCGGCCTGACGCGCCCCCGGCGCGCCGATCCACTCGCGCCAGGTGCCCGGCGAGCGGTAGTTGAGATCGTGCCCGTAGGTGTAGTGTCCGCCGCACAGGCACGTCCACCACGCCTGCCGGCGGGCGGCCAACGGCTGTTCCAGCCCGTTGATGCGCACGCCCTCGTAGCCGCCCTCGGCCATCACCACCGGCTTGACCGGGTTGAGGGCATAGTCGGCGGCGACCATCGGCGGGACCAGCTCGTAGTCGTTCCAGGTCTGGAGGCAGTTGAAGTCGAGCCACGGCTCGGTGTGGAGGAAGCTGGACGAGGTGGGGCTGGGGTCGGGATGGACGGTGATCAAGTGCGCGCCGCCGTCGCCCTCGCGCAGCCCGGCGGCCAGCTCGCGGACCACCGGGGCGAACGCGGGGTCGGCCTGCGGATACATGCTCCACACCACGTTCCGCATGTCGCGATAGCGCCGGGCGACCCACTTCGCATAGGCGCGCGCCTTGTCCACGGTGAGCGTGTTCACGTGGAGCTGGTGGTAGAGCCCCATGACGAGGATCATGCCGCGGCGGAAGGCCTGGCTCACCACCTGGTCCACCTGCTCGAAATACCGCTCGTTCGGCCGCGCGGGGTCGTGGTCGTGCCAGGGCGTCTCGCCGGCCAGGTTCGGCAGGCGGCCATCGCCCACACCGCTGATCATGACCTGGACCACACTGAAGCCCTGGCGCTTGCGCTCGGCGAGGATCGCATCGGCGTCGTCGGGCGTGACCAGGCGGAACAGCTCCCACTCGGTCGTCCCCAGCCAGAAGAACGGCACGCCCCGCCAGTCGGTGAACCCGCGCCCGTCGTCGCTCACCCGGATGATCCCCATCGGCTCCTCCATCTTGGGTGGTGGTTTCGCTCCCTCGTCCGCGCTCCTTTGTGATCCAGGGGAGCCCGGAACATGATACCCTCAAACCCGTCCCGCCCCAGACCGCGAAAGGCAGTTGACCGATGCCCTATTCGTTCGCCGACCAGCTCGCTTCGCATCAGCCCATCCCCCTCTGGCCCGGGCCGGCGCCCGGCTCCGACCTCTACCCGCAGGGCGAAGTG
>JACPDV010000768.1 GCA_016183835.1 Armatimonadota bacterium | reverse complement strand
GGAGCTCGAGGCCGCGCTCTTCGGCGAGCGGGCCGGGACGTATCAGCTCGACTTCCCGGTGACCGACCGGAAGCTGATCGCGGCGGAGGTGGGCGACTTCGCCGCGGCCGTGCGCGACGGCCGGCCGCCGGAGGTGCAGGGCGAGCTGGGGCTGCGGTCCGTCGCGATCATCTACGCGCTGCTGGAGTCGCTCCACGCTGGACGCCCCGTGAGCGTGGCCGAGGTGCTGTCGGGCGAGGTGCACGCCTACCAGGAGCTGGTCGAAGCGGCGGGATAGGTGAGGTCGCGTCGGTGGCCGAACCTGTAAGGGCGACCGGCTGGTCGCCCGTCTGCGCCGGCACCGGAGCGCGAGCCACAGAGCCGGACGGGCGACCTGCCGGTCGCCCCTACCGGTCGCATGACCCTGCCGGCGGCGGCGCGAGTGGATGGAAGCGAGTTGGTATGACTTCGCGCGAACGAGTCATCCGCACCCTCCAACACCAGCCGGTGGACCGCGCCCCGCGCGAGCTGTGGGCGCTCCCCGGCGTCACCGGAGGCCGCGCGGACGAGTACCGCCGGCTGCTCGAGCGCTTCCCGCCCGACTTCGCCGGCGCCGCCGTGCGCTACGGTGACTCCGGCCGGGCCAGCGGGCAGGCCTACACGCTCGGCGAGTACTACGACGAATGGGGCTGCGGCTGGCGCTGTGCCGAGGACGGGGTGGCGGGCGAGGTGTTCGACCCGCCGCTCGCCGACTGGAGCAGCCTGACACGGTACGAGCTGCCCTGGGAGCTGCTCGACGGCGCGGACTTCTCGCAGGTCGACTCGAGCTGCGCGGCAACCGACCGGTTCGTCAAGGTGGGCACGCACACCCGGCCGTTCGAGCGGCTGCAGTTCCTCCGCGGCAGCCAGGCGCTGTTCGAGGACCTGGCCTACGGCACGCGCGAGATGTTCGAGCTGCTCGCACAGCTTCACGCCTTCTACTGCCGCGAGATGGAGATGTGGGCCGCCACCGACGTGGACGCGGTGTCGTTCATGGACGACTGGGGAGCGCAGAACGCATTGCTGATCTCGCCGGCGCAGTGGCGCGAGGTGTTCAAGCCGCTCTACCGCGACTACTGCGACATCCTGCACGCCGCGGGGAAGTACGTCTTCTTCCACTCCGACGGCCACATCGTGGCGATCTACCCCGACCTGATCGAGATCGGCGTAGACGCGGTGAACTCGCAGCTCTTCTGCATGGACATCGAGGAGCTGGGGCGGCTCTACCGCGGCCGGATCACGTTCTGGGGCGAGATCAGCCGGCAGGACACACTGCCCTTCGGCACGCCGGACGACTGCCGCGCCGCCGTGCGGCGAGTGCGCGCCGCACTGGACGACGGGCACGGCGGCGTGATCGCGCAGTGCGAATGGGGCAAGCGCGACCCGTATGCGAACATCGAGGCTGTGTTCGAGGAGTGGGAGCGGCCATGCCCGAGCAGCTCTTCCCAACCGACCGCCTGACCAAGCGCGAGCGCGTGGAGGCCGCCCTCGCGCACCTGCCTGTGGATCGCGTGCCGATCCTCGAGCAGCTCAGCTACAACCCGCGCGTGGTCGCCGACTGGACCAGCAAGCCGATCCGCGGCTTCGACTACACCCTCGACGACATCTGCGCCGTGATCCGCCAGACGTGCGACCTCGCCATGCCTCCGGTGGCGCCGCGCGGGAGTCGCCGGTACACCACCCCGGATGGCTTCGTCTACCAGGACGACGAGTGGACCACCTGGCGTGCCGGCCGGCCATTCGACACGGCCGAGGGCGCCCGCGACTGGCTCGTCGGCCGGACCGAGGCCATCGCGGCTCGGCCACACGACCCGGACGCGTGGCGCGCCGAGCACCACGGCTTCATGTCCGGGTTGCAGGAGCGGCTGGGCGAGACAGTGATCCTGCGCTACCACGACTTCGGCTTCTGTGCCGCCTACGATCAGATCGGCCTCGAGCTGTTCGTCTATCTGGTGACCGACTACCCCGAGGTCTTCGACGCGTACATGGCGGCCAGCGCCGCGAGCCGGCTGGCCTGGGTGCTGGCCGCGGCCGACGCGACGCTCTCACCGGTGATCCTGATCGCCGAGGACTTCGCCACCAAGCCAGGGCCGATTTTCCCGCCGGCGTTCCTCCACCGGCACCCCTACCCGCACCTCGAGGCGATCACGGCGGCTTGGCATGCGGCGGGGGTGAAGGTGCTCTACCACAGCGACGGGAACTACCGGCAGGCGCTCCCCGACCTGATGGCCTGCGGGGTGGACGGCTTCTACTGCCTCGAGCCGGCGGTGGGGATGGACATTGTCAGCCTGAAGCGCACCTGGCCGGAGATGGTCTGGTCGGGCGGAGTGGACGGCGTGGACCTGATGGAGCGCGGCACGCCCGAGCAGGTGCGCGCCGAGGTGCGGCGGCAGATCCGCGAGACGGACGCGCTGCGCACGGGCGGGCTGATTGTGGCCACGTCGAGCGAAGTGAACCCGCCCATCCCGCCGGAGAACTTCCGGGCGATGATTGAGGCGGTGGGGGAGGAGTCCTCGGCGGGCTGAGCGCACGACACAGGAGGGTGACGTAATGGGCGACTACCCGGATCGGATCGTCTTGGAGGGGGTGCCCCGGATCGGTTACGACGTACGCATCTGCACGTTCGGCGGCGCGCTCGACGCCATCCTGACTTTTCTCGGCGAGCCGGGGTACTTCGACACGGTGATGGCGGTCTCGGGCCTCGCCTTCCGCCGGCTCTGGAACCGTGACGATCCGGGCAACGTCGGGCCTCTGCCGTTCGCATCGGAGTGCGTGCGGCCGAGCTGCTGCGTGCCGCCGCGGACGACTACGGAGCGGCGGGCCACGAGTCCGGGCCGATCCACCCGTGGGGACCCAACTGGGCGCCGCCGGACCTGTCCGACCCGGAGCTCCGGCGCGACATCGCCGCGCATGTGCGGCTCGCACAGGCGGCCGAGACGCGCGCGGTGGAGCGGCTCGAGCAGGCGCTGGAGAAGCTGCAGGGCGCCTGAGCCGGGAGACTGGCATGCCCACCCTCGACTGGCACGGCCTTCCGCTCCGCGGAGACCCGTTCCCCTGGCTCCTGGAGCCGTCCAACCCGTGCGTCCGCTGGCGCACGCTGCGCGAGCTGCTCGACCGGCCGGACGACGATCCGGAGGTGCGCGAGGCGGCCGACGCCATCTACCGTTGGCCGCCTATCCGGAGCCTGCTCGACCTGGCAGCCGACCCGGCCGGCTACCCCTGGCCGGCCGGCGTGCGGCGCGGAGCCGCACAGACCGTGCGCGACCTGGGCCAGCTCACGCGCCTCGGCGTCCCGCCTGGCGCGCCGGTGCTGGAAGCCGCCGCCGCCAGACTGAAGGAGCACCTGCCGGACAACCGCAGCAGCGACTGCTACCTCCCGCAGATGGTGATGGGCCTGCTGCGCTACGGCGACCCCGCCGATCCCGACTTGCCGGCGCTGGTCGAGAAGGTGATCGCCAACGAGGTGTTGGCCGACGGCAATCGCCCGCCCACCGGCGGCGGCGGAAGCTGCTGCATCAGCCATAGCTGCCACAGCGCCGTGGCCCGTGCGCTGGACTGTGTGGCGTCGGTGCCGGAGTCGCGGCGCACTCCGAGCATGGCCGCCTTCCTGAGCCGCGGCGCGGCCTACCTGGCGGCGCACCGGCTGTTCCAGAAGAACCACCACCGGTACACGGCGATCCGCGGCGAGTACACCAAACTGCACCAGCCCTGGGCACTGGACTGGCTGACCGACGTGTTGGATCTGCTGGACATCGCCACGCGCATCGGTCTGGCGGACTCGCCGGCGCTCGTCCCGGCGCTCGAGCTGCTGATGGCCAAGCAGGGCGCGGACAGCCGCTGGGCCCTGGAGGTGGGCTATCACACTGACCGCGCTCTGGTCGCCAACCTGCTGCGCGACATCGAGACGGTCGAGGGGCCGGGCAAGTGGGTGACCCTCACGGCGCTGCTGCTGCTCAAGCGCTGTGCCGGGTTGGTGCGGCGCTTGGTTGCTGGCGAGCGTCTTGCTCCTCCGCCCGAGCCGCCCGCGTCCGGCTTCCTGCCCTATCCGTGGGCGCCCGACCCGGCCGACGAAGCGCGGGTCCGCGCCGCCTGGGACACGTTCGGCGGCATGCCGGCGGTGCTGCACGGCCTGGAGGCCTTTGCCGGTGCACACGGCCTGCACACCGGCTGGTACCACGGCTTCGCCATGGGTCTGCCCACCTGCCGGGAGTGGTGCTGCTCGGCGGCGAGGCTGGTGCCGGCGCGCAACATCAAGGCTGCGTTCCCGGTCGCCCGCACCTGCTTCCTGGCGCCGCGCGGCCGGTTCACGGCCGACGGACTCGCGGACCGTCTGGGGGTGGGTCTGCTGCACGACTACCCCGGCCGAATTCGCCCGGGATCCTGGGTCGAGAAGACGCTCCGGCACATTCGGGTCGACAAGTGGACGCTCGACTGGGACACGATCGGGATTGCGGTCCGGAGCGCCATCGAACTGCCCGGGGTGATGGCCGTGATGGCGGAAGCGCTCGCCGACATGGGCTGAACAGCCCGCGACCGCAAGGAGCCCACCATTCGCCGGTGAACCCGCAGGCGGTAGGTACCCGCCATGTCGATGCGCTGCCCCGCTCTGCTGGTCCTCGTCGCGCTCCGCGCCGCCTCCGCCGCCTCCTGGTGCCAGGTGGTCGCGCCCGACGGCTCGCCGCCGCTCGTCCGCCAGGCCGCGCTCGAGCTGGCCGGTTACCTCGGCCGGCTCGCCGACGCCGACGTCAGCGTGCGCAGCACCGAGGCCAAGGGCGTGCCGGCCGTGCTCCTCCAGCTCAACGACGATCCGAACTTGGGCGAGGAGGAGTTCTTCATCGAGCCCGCCGGCAAGGGCCGCGTGACTCTCCGGGCTCGCACGCCGGTGGCGGTTCTCGAAGCCGCCTACCGCCTGCTCCGCGAGTACGGCTGCGGGTTCTACTTCGACGGCGACGCGCTCCCCGCCGGCCGGCCCGCCGCTTTCCTCACGCCCACCGTCCACGGCAAGCCCGTCTTCGCCGTGCGCGGCAGCCTGCCGTGGTACAACTTCCTCGATTCCCCCACCACCTGGGACGCCCAGGACTTCCGCTTCTTCGCCGACCAGATCCTCCGCAGCGGGCAGAACTTCATCGGCTTCCACACCTACGACTACGAGCCCTTCGGCGCCTACGAGTACAACGGCCAGACGCCCGGCGGCGAGCCGCTGATGACCACCGCCAACCACGTCTGGGGCACCTTCCCGATGAGGGTGGACGAATTCGGCTTCGGCACCGGGCGGTTCTTCCCGGGCGTGTACTGGGGCAGCGACGCGGCCCGCGCCGAAGGCACCCGCGAGGAGCGGCTGAAGCTGCAGAAGGCGCTCCTCGCCGACGGTCTGGCCTACGCCTCGGCGCGCGGCGTCAAGACCTGCCTTGGCTTCGAGGTCGGCGCCGACCCCACCGATCCCGCCGAGCAGCGCCGCTTCCGCGCCCGGCTGACCCAGCTCGTGCGCGACTACCCGATGCTCGACTACGTCTGGCTGTGGCAGCCCGAGGGCATGTCGATGCAGGGCTCCACGCCGCCGCCGCTCCGCTCCCAGGGCGGCCGGGTCTACCGCGACTGGCTGGCCGCCTTCGACTACGTCAAGGACCCCAAGCGCGCCTGGGAGGGCATGCGCGTGGGCATGTACGGCGAGCTGGCGCGGGAGATCCTCGACGGCGCCGCGCCCAGCGTGAAGCTCGTCCTGAGCGGCTGGGGCGGCGACCACTGGCTGCGCGTCAGCGACTACTTCCCTGCCTGGGACAAGGTGCTCGACAAGCGCATCATCTTCGCCGCGCTCGACGACATCCGCGTCAGCCCGCAGGTCAGCGCCAACTATCAGCTCTCGCCCGACCGCGAGCGCTGGGCCATCCCCTGGTACGAGTACGACGGCGACCAGTGGGTGCCGCAGGCCGACACCGCCATCTTCGCCAACACCGTCCGCGACACGCTCGCCAAGGGCTGCCAGGGGCAGCTCGCCATCCACTGGCGGACGAAGGAGGTCGGGGAGTCCCAGGCGCTCTGCGCGCAGTTCGCCTGGAACCCCGAGGAGAGCCTGGAAGCGTTCTACCGCGACTACGGCACGCGGCGCATCGGCCCGGCGCAAGGCCCCGCCTACGGCGACGTGCTGCGCGAGCTGGACGCGCTCAGCTATCGCTGGATCGGCGGCGGCGGGCAGACCGAGTGCGGCACCTTCGGCTGGTCGTGCAGCACGGAGGCCGCGAAGCTCGAGGCCGTGACCGCCGCCCGGGTGCGGCTGATCGCGATCCGCGCCGCGGTGGCCAAGGGGCCGGCGCCGGTGGGCGCGCTGGGGCGGGTGGACGACATCATCGCCACCATCGACCGGCTCCTGGGCTACAACCGCGTCGCCGCCGTGCTAGTCCCCGGCGGCCCGGTGGACCAGGCGCTGGCCAAGCCTGAGGACGCCAAGAAGATGCTCGACGAGCTGACCGGGCCGGCCTTCGGCGAGGTGCTCGACGGCTACGCCCGGACCATCACCAGCCGCGGCGAGCTGGGCATCCTGGCCACGGTCAACGGCAAGGCCTTCTACCAGCTCCGCGCCGCCGTGGCGCGGCTGGCCGGGGCCGCCGGCACGCCGGCGCCCGACCTGACCGGGCCGAATCGCGCCCATCGCGGGCTGCTCAGCGACTATCAGCTCACCTCGGTCGCCGCCGGCCAGCCGCTCCCGGTGCGCTGCATGGCCTACGCCGGCGACAAGCCGGCGAGCCGGGTCGCCCTGCAGTACCGCGCGCCCGGCGACCGCGACTGGACCAGCCTGCCGATGGCCAACACGGAGCGGAGCGTGTTCGAGGCGGTCATCCCGGCGGAGGCCGTCAAGGCCGGCTGGCTGCGCTACCGGATCAGCGCCGAGCTGCCCGGCGGGCGGCTGGATTGGCCGGCGCTCCGCGGCGAGCCGTACCGGCAGGTCACCATCTTCCCCGCGGACACGCTGGTCAGCCGGCGCAACCCGGTGGACATGGAGCCCAAGCCGCCGCCGGCCGGCGCCACGCTCACCGCCCGGGCCGACCCGCTCACGGTGCGGCTCGCCTGGGGTCCCTGGCCCGGGCTGGCCGACGTCACCGTCCAGCGCCGCGCCGATGGGGGCGAATGGCAGCCGCTCGGCGCGACGCTCGACCGGCAGTACGAGGACGCCGCGGCGCCGGCCTCGGCCAAGCTCGACTATCGTCTCGTGGACGCCGCCGGCCAGGTGGCGGCCACGGCGGCAGTGGAGACGCCGGC
The DNA here is from genome assembly GCA_016183835.1 of Armatimonadota bacterium. GTDB lineage: Bacteria > Armatimonadota > UBA10988 > UBA10988 > UBA10988 > JACPDV01. The sequence continues at coordinate 3,573 of JACPDV010000768.1, read as the reverse complement.
CGCACCGCTGCCGCCCGTGCCGGGCGAGCTCACCTGCCAGCCGCGCGGGCCGTCGGTGCGACTGCATTGGACGGGCGGCGACCTGGCCGTGGCCGGCTACGGCGTGGAGCGCGCGGCGGCGGCGGCCGGGCCGTTCGAGCCGGTGGCCGGGCTGCAGAACCTGCCGCCGGTGGGCTACGACGAGAATGGCGCCACCGACCGGCCAAAGGTGGACGGCAAGCTGTGGTATCGCGTGGTGGCCCACGGCCGCGGCGGCACGGCTTCGCCCAGCGAGCCGGTCGAGGTCTCGGTCTCCACGAGCATTCCCAAGCCGGTGGTCAACCTCGAGTTCGACTCGCCCGACGTGGCCGGACCCACCGGGCCGGCGGAGTTCAGCGGGCCGCACGAGATCAAGGCTGTGGACGGCCGCGGCGCGCTGGTGACCGACGGCGGCCTGGCGCTGCCCTATGGCGACAAGCTCTCGATGACCGGTCCCTTCACCGCCGCCATCCGCTTCCGCCTGCGCGAGCAGACGCCCATCCCGGTCCTGATGAGCCAGGGCCGGTGGCAGGGCGACGGCTGGTTCGTGCAGGTGTTCTACAGCCAGGTCCGCTTCTATTGCAGTGGCGCGGGCTGCCTCGATCGACCCTGGGAGTGCCGCCTCAACGAGTGGCACACGCTGGTTTGCGTCTACGATGGCACGATGCTGGCCGCCTACGCCGACGGCGTGCTGATCGGCGAGCAACGCGCGGCCGGCGAGCCCACCGCCGCGAAGGACCCCTTCACCGTGGCCCGCTACGCCGACGTCGGGCCGCAGTGGAAGGTCGTCGGCGACATCGACTTCGCCCGCCTCTACGACCAGCCGCTCGAGCCGTGGATGGTGATCCGCGGCACCATCGGGCCGTTCGCCACCACCACGCTCGACTGGAGCGCGCCGCCGCAAGCCGATTGGCGCCAGCCGCAGAAGCTGGTGGACACGGCCCAGGGCAAGGCGGTGGACCTGGAGGGCGGGCTGGTGATCCCCATCGACGAAGCGCACCTGGCGGGCGACACGCTGTCGGTGGAGACCTCCTTCAACCTGCGCAGCGTGGAGGGCATGCCAGTCTTGCTCAACCAGGGCATGTGGCCGCTGGAGGGCTGGATGGTGCAGGTGCTGGGGAAGAGGCTCCGCCTCCACGTCGGCGGGGCGGGCTCCCTGGACTGCGGGCCGGAGATCGAGACGGGCCGCTGGTACAAGCTGAAGTTCACCTACGACGGGGCCACGGCGCGCGCCTGGCTCGACGGCGAGCCGATCGGCGAACGCGGGATGGGTGTCCCGATGGCGCCCTCCATCCGGCCGCTGAGGGTGGGCTGCTACGAGCTGGACCAGGCCGCCTACGTGGCGCACGGGTAGCTCGGGCCGACGAGGATCGGGCCGCTGCTGCCGTGACTTACGGCTCTTGCTCGGGCGGGACCAGCGTGAACGCCTGCCGCATCGCGTCGGGGATCTGGCACGGCCGGCCGGTGGCGGTGGTGATCAGCACCCAGTCGGTCTCGCCGCGCACCAGCAGCTTGTCGTCCTCGGCGCGCCGGAACTGGTAGCGGCGCAGCGAGCGAACGCGCTTGGCGGTGGCGATCCAGGTCAGGATCACCAACTTGTCGCCGGCGAAGGCTGGCCCGAGGTACTCCACCCAGTGCGAGCGGGCGACCCACGTGGCGCCTGCGGCGCGCATCGGCTCCCGGCCGCCCAGCGCGTCGAAGTGCGCGGTGGCCACGTCCTGCATCCACTGCACGAAGGCGACGTTGTTGACGTGGCCGTTCTCGTCGATGACGTCGGCGGGCACGGTCAGCTCGGTGCGGTAGATAGGGTCGGGTTGGTCCACGCGCGGGCTCGGGCGGAGTGTACTGCCGCCGGCCGGGGCGGTCAACGGCTCAGGGGAAGCACTCGGGCGCGACTGCGGTGCGGCTCGATGGCAACGATCGCGCCACCCTCCAGCTCGTCATCGAACTGCCGCATGGCGGCGACGACTGGGTCGGCGGACGTGGTCGGCCGCACGTCCCCGATTCGCAGCAAGACCACGCTGGGTCCTGTCGCACCCGTCAAGGCCAGCAGATCCGTGAAGTCGAGGTCCGACGTGAGCAGCACCTGGTGGTGCTCTCGAGCATAGGCGGCGATGGACAGGTCGTCAGCCGCGGGGTCGCCGACCTGGGACCAGTGGCGTGTCTCCCAACCCGCTCGGGAGAGGACCTGGCACCAGGCGGGCGGGAGGTTCATGTCGAGGAGTAGCGTCATCCGCCGACCGGCACTTCGTACTCGCCCATCCGCCAGGCGGCGAATGCCAGTGCTTCACGGATGTCGTCGCGCTCCAGGTAGGGGTAGAGCTGGAGGAGCTCGTCCTCGTCCGCTCCCTTGGCCAGCAGCTCGAGTACGGTCGCGACGGTTAGCCGCATCCGCCGGATACACGGTCGGCCGCCCATCTTCCCGGGCTCTATCGTGATGCGGGGGAATGCGTCCATGGTTCGCTCCAGACCCAGTATACCCCACTGGGCGAGCACTCCGTCAGCGCGATCAGCGCCGCGATTGGCCCTCCACCACCAGCCCCTCCACCATCGGCGAGGCTGCCGCCGTCGCCACGCCGCAGACGTTTCGCATCACGATCCGCACCCAGAACTCCCGCGCCGGCTCACCGCCCAGCTCGGCGGTCAGTTCGCCGCGGAACGGGTCCTTCTCGCTCGTGTCCACTGCCGGCTGGAAGGCATCACCATCCCTGGACAGCGCGAGCGACGCCGACGCACCCCAGTTCCGCCGGTCCGCGACGCACGCCAACTTCACCTTCACCTCACGCAGCGGCCGGTCGCAGACGAAGTGGTAGTCCACGGCCGCCTCGTTGGCGTAGCCCTGCTTGCCGTACATCCGCAGCGCGTTGCCCTGCCACTTGATCTCCTCGGGGTGGCTTACTCGGCCGGCATGGAGGTAGAGCTGGCTGCGGAAATCGTCCGCGAACCGCACCTTGCCGTCGCGCCCGGCGGTCAGGGTGATCTGCGGCACGGCCGGCGGCTCGACCCGGGCCGTCACGCGCAGGTCGCTCACGGCGGTGGGCCACTTCAGCTTGCCCGACAGCACCACCTGCAGCCGGAAGCGGTGGAGCGCCGCGCCCGGCGGCTCGGGCAGCGAGACCGCGGCCTTGGCGTCGACGCTGCTCGCCGTGTTCGAGCGCTTGCCGTCGGCGGAGAGACGGAGGGTGATCGAGGTATCCGGCCCGTCGCCGGCCAGGTCAGCCTGCACATCGTGCAACGAGAACGGCGACTCGAAGGCATAGGTCAGCGTCGCCGTGCGGTCGGGCTTGACTTCCAGCGCCTTCCCGGTCCAGCGCAAGGCGCGCAGGTCGCTCAGGCCGGCGTCGTCCATGAACCGCGGCGAGGGCTGGAAGGTGTCGTGGTACTCGAAGCGATCCTGCTCGTCACCCGCGATCGGGATCGGCCGGCCGGGGGTCTTGAGCGGCTCGCGGTCCTCGGGCTTGCTCTTCCGCAGCTGCTCCACGTAGGGCAAGACGACGCGATGCCAGACGCGGTAGTGCTCGCTGCCCGTCGGCGCCGCCCACGACCAGGTGCTCC
>JACPDV010000774.1 GCA_016183835.1 Armatimonadota bacterium | reverse complement strand
GCTCTCGCAGGCCCTCGAGGCCGCCGCCGAGGCGGCCGATCCCGTCGCCGCCGCCGAGGCCGTCCTCGCCCCGCTCGGCCCCGAGTGCAAGGCCTACACCATCCACTGCGCCGGGCATGCCCACATCGACATGAACTGGATGTGGAACTGGCCCGAGACCGTCGCCACCACCAACGACACCGTCACCACCGTGCTCCGCCTGATGCGCGAGTTCCCGAGCTTCCACTTCTCGCAGAGCCAGGCCTCGGTCTACCAGATCCTCAAGGACTACCTCCCCGAGCTGTGGGAGGAGGTCAGGCAGCGCGTCGCCGAGGGGCGCTGGGAGGTCACCGCCAACCACTGGGTCGAGGGCGACAAGAACCTGGCCTCCGGCGAGACGCTCTGCCGCCACCTGCTCTACACCAAGCGCTTCTTCGAGCGCGAGATGGGCATCCCCTACGACCGCGTGCTGATCGACTGGGAGCCCGACACCTTCGGCCACTGCGCCACGCTCCCCACCCTCCTCGCCGCCGCCGGCGTGCGCCGCTATTACTTCTGCCGCACCGGCCCGGGGCCGTTCCTCTTCTGGTGGGAGGGCAAGGACGGCAGCCGCGTGATGGCCTTCGACGACCACCGGCAATGGTACAACGGGCAGCTCACCCAGGACCTGACCCGCCACGTGCTGGAGTTCGAGGCGGAGACTGGGCTGCGCGACTTCCTCTTCATCTACGGCGTGGGCGACCACGGCGGCGGACCCACCCGGCGCGACCTGCTCTGCGCCCTGAAGATGGCCGCGTGGCCCATCTTCCCCACTGTCAGGCTGAGCACCACGGAGGCCTTCTTCGCCGCCGCCGAGGCCGCGGCACCGGACTTGGCGGTGGTCAAGGACGAGATGAACTTCGTCTTCGAGGGCTGCTTCTCGTCGCAGACCAACATCAAGCGGGCCAACCGGAAGAGCGAGTGCGCCTGCGTGGAGGCCGAGGCCGCCGCGCTGCTCGGCGAGGCGCTGGCCGGGCTGGCCTATCCCGCGAACAAGCTCGAGGAGGCGTGGCGCGACACGCTGTTCAACCAGTTCCACGACATCCTCCCGGGCAGCGGCGTGCACGCCACCTACGAGTATGCGCAGGGTCTCTACCAACGCGTGCTGGCGGCCACGGACATGGTCCGGACGCGGAGTCTGCGGGCGGTCGCCGCACAGGTGGACACGCTCTGCATGAGCCCCTGCGGCCAGACCGACGACGCCCGCAGCGAGGCGCCCGGGGTCGACCCGGGGCTCGGCTTCGGGCCGGGCGACGTGCCGGGCGAGGGGCTCATGTCGCGCCGCGGCGCCGGGGCCGTGGGCTGCGACCCGGTGGTGATCTTCAACCCCTCGGCCTGGGTGCGCAGCGAGGCGGTGGCGTTCCGCCTCTGGGACCGCCGCTGGCCCGACGGCGAGATCCTCGTCACCGACGACACCGGCCGGCAATTTCCCGCGCAGGTGACCGAGCGCGGCAACTACTGGTCGCACGACTACGTCGGCGTGACCTTCCCCGCGCGCGACGTGCCGGGCCTGGGGTACCGCGCCTACACCGTCTCCCGCGGCGCCCCGCCGGCGCTCGGCCACGGCTGCTCGAACGACGGCCGCGGCGGGATCGAGAACGAGTTCTTCCGCGTCGAGGTGGAGGGCGGCTCCGGGGCGATCGTGCACCTGATCGACAAGGCCACCGGGATCGACTTCGTGCCGCCCGGCGAGCGGCTGGGCTGGCTCGAGTATTTGCGCGAGACGCCACACGGGATGACCGCCTGGGCGTATGGGCAGTTCGTGGAGCAGCGGCCGTTGCTGTGCGGGGCGACGCTGACCCTCCACCATCACGGTCCGCACGTCGCCTCGGTGACCGCGCACCACCGGCTCAACGACAGCACCATGAACCTGACGATCTCGCTGGCGGCCGGCGTGCCGCGGGTGGACTTCGACCTCGATCTGAACTGGCTCGAGCGCGGCGGACACGACCGCGGCGTGCCCGGACTGCGGGTGGCCTTCCCGCTGGCGGTGGCCGGCGGCACGGCGCGGTTCGAGTGTGCCAACGGGCACGTGGAGCGGCCCACCGACCCGCGCAAGCTGACCAGTTACACGCCGCAGTACTCGGGCGGGCCAAACTCCGGGCTGGTGACGGGGGTCGAGGAGGTGCCGGCGCAAAAGTGGCTCGACCTGACGGGCACGCATCCGCAGGTGAGCGGGCCCGTGGGCGCCACGCTGCTGAACGATTCGCGCTACGGCTTCCAGGTGGACGGGAGCACGCTGCGGATGACCATCGTGCGCAGCAGCTACGACCCGGATCCGCTGCCTGAGCTGGGCGGGCAGCGGGTGCGCTTCGCGCTCCGGCCGCACGTGGGCGCGTGGACGCCGGCGGAGGCGACGCGCCACGGCGCGGCCTTCAACGCGCCGTTCGGCGTGGTGGGCACGACGCTGCAGGCCGGCGGCCTGCCGCGGCGGAAAGGCTTCGCGGAGCTGCTCACGCCGAACGCGATGCTCAGCGGGCTGAAGCGTGCCGAGGACGGCCGCGGGCTGATCGTGCGGCTCTACGAGACGGACGGGGAGGCGGTCACGGCCCGGCTGGCGCTGGAGGAGGCGCTGGTGCCGGCCGGCGCCGAGGCGGTGCAGACCGACGTGCTGGAGCAGCCGCTCGCGGAGTCGACGGCTCGATGGGAGGCGGGCGTGCTGAGCGTGGCGCTGCCACCGTACGGGATCGCAACGGTGCGGATCGGGTAGGCACGATGCCGAACCGTGCCACCGCGGCGCGCGCCGCCGCCCCCAGTACTTCCTTCTCAAACCCCTGAGAAAGGGAGGAGGAACCACCCGGCCCTGACAGCATGGTGGCTACAGTGGCTACATACGGTGGATGGCGGTCACGCCCGCCGCGAAGTTGGGCGCTCGGAACCCGCACCGGCGTAGCTAGGGAGGAACCAGAAATGAACGGGATTGGCAAGCGTTGGATCCACACCGTCTCTCTCGCCAAGGCTGCTGTGCTTTCGGCGGCCATGGCCGGATGCGGGACGGGCCGGGAGCCGCCGCAACTGCGCGCACCACAGCCCGGGGAGGCCTGGCTGCTGAGCACTACCAGGGACCAGGCTCCCGTCTACCAGGCGACGTACCGGTGGACTGAACTGCCCGAAGCTGAGAGCGGCATCGACTCGCCGGAAACCCCCACGGTCTTCCCCTTGCTGGAGAGCGAAACGCATCTCGATCCGCTGCAGCCTCTTGTGCCCGCCACTCGTCTGGTGACTCTGGATGAGGTGAAGATCTTCTTGCGAGACCAATGGGACCCCATGGTCGGTGGAGCAGATGACCGCGGCTGGAACCTCGAGGAGTTCAGGACCTTCCTAATCGACCACGGGATGGGCTGGGAGGAGTTCTTTACCTTGTGGAGAGACTGGCAGGCCTCTGGCCGCACGGCAACAGAGCTCATTCATTGGATAAATCAGACCGACAAACTGGCTCACCACGACACGGTTATTGCGTCCCGCCAAGGCGCCATAGCCGGGGGCCTCGCGGTCTCGAAGTTCGCCTGGGACATCATCAAGGACGGTGCGCCGGTGCTTAACGCCCAGGGCGCTTTCACGAGCATTCTGAATAGCGACGACAAGGACTGGTCCCACTACACCGGGTCCAAGAGGCAGGAGTGGGGGAAGTTCGATACCCTCTTCATCACCGGGTACCAAGGCGCCATCGTCGCCGATGCAGAGTGGAACGTTGTCTGCTACTACAATGCAGTCCACCCGACCCACGGCGGAAGGTATATTCCTTCGCTCTATGTGGACTTTGACTGGGTCATGGCCACCTGGTATACGACATTCAACGGGGGCTGTGCCCTCAGCGACGTCGTCAACGTCAGCACCTACCCGAGCCCCAATCAGAACCCTGTTCCGGAGGTGGATCTGCTCGTAAAAATGTCTGTAAAGACATTGTTCTCGGCGTTCAGCGTGACGGCTGGTAAGTTCAGAGTTAGAGGCGACACGGGGATCCACAGCGGCTAGCCGCGGCCGCTGTGGGTCGGAGCTGCGCGGGCGGCAGCAGCAGATGGGGTGCGCGCCACCGCTGGGTGCGCAGCACCTACGAGCCCGACACGCTGCCGGAGCTGGGCGGGCAGCGGGTGCGCGTCGCGCTGCGGCCCCACGTGGGGCCGTGGACGCCGGCCGAGGCGACGCGCCAGGGCGCGGCGTGCAAAGCGCCGCTCAGCGCGGTGGGCACCACGCTCCAGAAGGGCAGCGTGCCGGGCCGCCGCAGCTTCGCGGCGCTGCTGACACCGAAGGTGACGGTGAGCGGACTCAAACGGGCGGAAGATGGTATAGGGTTGATCGTCAGGCTCTACGAGACCGACGGGCAGGCGGTGACGGCTCGGGTCAGGCTGGATGAGACGCTGGTGCCGGCGGGCGCGACGGCCGTGCAGACCGACGTGCTGGAGCAGCCGCTGGCGGAGACGATAGCGCGATGGGATGGAGGCGAGTTGAGCGTGGCGCTGCCGCCGTACGGGATGGCAACGGTGCGGATCGGGTAGAAGCTATAATGGAGGCGGGAGGACCGCCATGGACAGGGTGGAGCTGACGGGCATCGTGAGCGAAGCCTGCCGGCAACTGCCGGACCATCTCGAACCCGCCGAGGTTGACGGGTACGAGTACGTCGACTCGATGGGCGAGCCGGCGTTGCGCATCATCCTGGTGTTCGACTGCGAGACGCTCGATAGCGACGCGACCATCCAGCAGCTAGTGGCGGTGAGCGACCGCATCGGTGCGATCCTGGCGGATCGAGGCGTGCGGCTCTTCCCGTACTTCTCATTCTACACCAAGAAGGAGTTGGCGGAGTTGGAGGCTGCCCGTTGAGCTTGTCGACCGATCTACGGCTGCAGGCCCAACAACTCGCTCAGCACGAGCCGAAGCGGCCCCGTCAGGCGAGCCTTCGGCGCGCGGTCTCGGCGCTCTACTATGCGCAGTTCCACCTGCTCATCGACGAGGCGGCCAAGCAGATGCTCGGCGCCGCTCCTCGGGATCGCCGTCTCCGTCAGTGCATGGCACGGGCGTTCGACCACACCGCCATGGCCAAGGCCTGCCGGAGCTTCGCGGGCGGGAACCTGCCAGCGACGATCGCCCAGACCACCTCTCCGTTGCCTCTGCCGGCCGATCTGCAACTGGTGGCCAACACCTTCGTGAGGTTGCAGGAAAAGCGCCATCGGGCCGACTACGACTTGCGCCCGACCTTCACCAGAGCCGACGTTGCCGTGCTCCTTCGCAGCTACGACGATGCGTTGGCCGCTTGGCGGCGAGTGCGCGGCGATCCAGCCGCGCGCTTCTTCCTGATCTGCCTCCCGCTCTGGAGCCACTTGCAGTGCTAAGGTCGCGCATCGCATGCCCGAAAACGCAACCACCCCGCGTGACCTCGCCCTCGCCTTCTGCCGCCAGGAGGCCGCGTTCCGGCTCGGCAAACTGCCCACCGAGGCGCCGCACCCCGGCACCACCCACCTGGCCGAGCTGCTCCAGCGCGACCTGCCCACCGGCATCGCGCTGCTCCAGGCCGTGGACCGCGACATACCGGCCGCCGCCGCGCGGGTCTTCGCCGGCGAGGAGTACGCCCGGCTCTGCACCATGCTCCGCGACGCCCTGGCCGCCGGGCGCCGGATCACCTTCACCGGCTGTGGCGCCACCGGCCGGTTGAGCATCCTCCTCGAAGCCGCCTGGCGGGCCTACACCCGCGAGCGCCGGCCCGACCTGGCCGACCGCGTCTTCAGCGTCATGGCCGGCGGCGACTTCGCCCTGGTGCGCTCGGTCGAGGGCTTCGAGGACTTCCCCGGGTTCGGACGGCACCAGCTCACGCAGACCGGCGTGTCCGCCGGCGACGCGGTGGTATCCATCACCGAGGGCGGCGAGACGCCGTTCGTGATCGGCACCGCCTGGCAGGCGCTGGAGGCCGGCGCGCAGACGGCGTTCGTCTTCAACAACCCGGCCGAGGTGCTCGCCGCCGAGGTGCAGCGTTCGCGCGAGGTGATCGAGGAGCCGGGGATCACCAAGCTCATGCTGTTCAGCGGGCCGATGGCCGTGGCCGGCTCGACTCGGATGCAGGCCACCACGTTCGAGCTGCTGGCCGTCGGCGCCGCACTCGGGGCCGCCCTCGAGCCGCCACGCGAAGACCCGCTGCAGACCTTCATCGACCTGCTCGACGAGCTCGAGGACGCCCTGGCCGCCCTGACGGCGATGGTGGAGCTCGAAGAGCCGCTCTACCGGCGGCTCGGGCTGGTCACCTACTTCGCCCACGACGCGCTGCTCGACATCTTCACCGACACCACGGAGCGGTCGCCCACGTTCATGCTCCCCGGCTTTCGGCGCCACGACGACCTGGTCTCGCCGCGGCCCTGGGCGTTCGTCAAGCACCCGCTGCTGCCCACGCCGGCGGCGTGGCAGCGCGTGCTCGGCCGCCCGCCGCGCTGTCTGGCGTGGACCGCCGGCGACTATGCCCACCTCGACGCGCCCGAGGCGCTGCGGCGGCATCCGCCGCGGCTGGGCCTGGCGGACCTGCTCCAGTTCCGCATCGGCTGCGAGCCGGATCCGACGCGTTTCGTGGGTGTGCCGAGCGCGGCGGTCCTCCTCCTGGTGGGCGACGAGGTGCTGACCGTGGGCGCGCGCCGGAGCCCGTTCCGGCAGGCGTTCGGCGAGCTGGCCCGCTCGTACGGCACGCGCGTGGCGGTGTGTGTGGGGCCGGAGGCGGTGCACGGGGACGGGTTCGACCGGGTGATCCACGTCCCCTGCCACCTGCCGCCCTCGCCGCTCCGGCTCTGGGAGCACCTGGCGGCGAAGCTGGTGCTCAACACGGTGTCCACGGCGACGATGGGGCGGCTGGGCCGGCTGATGCACAACTGGATGGTGCACGTCAACCCGACCAACAAGAAGCTGATCGACCGCGGGACGCGGCTGATCATGGGGCTGACGGGATTGCAGTACGAGCCGGCGTGCGTGGCGCTGCACCGGGCGATGGCGGAGGTGGAGTCGCGGGCGGCCCGGGGTGAGGACGTGCCGTCGCCGGTGTGGCTGGCAGTGGAGCGGGAGAGGGGCTGAGCTGCCCGTGACATCCGCGCTGCCCGACCCCACACTGCCATCGCAGACGAGGGGCACCATGGAGCTCAGCCGCACCGAACGCGAAGCACTTCTGCGCGACGGGTATGTCATCGTCCCCGGGGTCGTCCCCCGGCGCATGGTCGATGCCGCCCTGCGAGCCATCAACCATTCGCTCGGCGAGGGCATGAACGAGGCCGACGTGACCCGCTTCCGGGCGCAGTCCTACTGCCCCGAGCTGCAGCGCACGCCCACCTTCACCGACCTGATCAACCGCACGCCGGTGTTCGAGCTGGCCGAGTCGGTGATCGGCGCGGGCAACGTGGTGCCGCCCGGCGGCGCGCAGATCGCCCTGCGCTTCCCCCGCCCCGGCGACCCGCCGGCCACGATCAGCGGGCATCTCGATGGCATGCACACCCCCACCAACGGCGTGCCCAAGGGTGAGATCCACAACTTCACCATGCTGGCGGTGGTCCTCTTGTCCGACCTTACCGGCCCCTGGCAGGGCAACTTCAGCGTCTGGCCGGGGACGCACCACAAGTACGAAGCGTGGTTCCGCGAGCACGGGCCGGAGTCGCTGTTGGACGGGATGCCGCAGGTGGACTTGCCCGAGCCGGTGCAGATCACGGGCCGGCCGGGCGATGTGGTGTTGACGCACTACCAGATCTGCCACACCGCGGCGCCGAACCACTCGCCGCACATCCGCTACGCCAGCATCTACCGGCTCAACGCCGTGAACCACGAGGAGCGCAAGCGGGAGGCGATGACGGACATCTGGATGGAGTGGCCGGGGATCCGGGAG
>JACPDV010000113.1 GCA_016183835.1 Armatimonadota bacterium | reverse complement strand
GGGTCATGGGGGCTCTCCAGGTAAGGCGCCAGGAGCTCGGCCAGGCGCATCATGCCGTAGTGAATCCGGGAGCGGACCGTGCCCACGGGCACCGTCAGGATCGCGGCGATCTCGTCGTAACTGCAGCCTTCGAGCTGCCGCAGGTGGACCGCCTCGCGCTGCCCCGGCGGGAGCATGTCGATGGCGGCGCGGACCACCTTGGCCAGTTCGGCGTCGAGGATCCGCCGCTCCGGCCCGGCCCGCTCGTCGGGCAGCTCGGACAGGGCCGCCTCGTCGTCCGCGGCGAGGCGTCGGCGCCGGCGTTTCCGGCCGCAGACGCGGTGGGCGATGCCGAGCATCCAGGTGGTCAGCTTGCCCTCGCCGCGATAGCCCGGCAGCGCGCGGTAGATCGCCAGCCACACGTCCTGGCAGACGTCGTCGGCCAGGTCGGCGCCGACCAGGCGGTGGACGAAGCCATAGACGCGAGCGGCGTGGGCGCGCACCAGCCGGTCGAAATCGAGCGTGTCCGGTGTGCTCATGAGGTGGAGTTCGGCAGCCACGCGGCCTCTCCCGGTTCGTTGGGTAAGTGGCAGCGACCTGCGGCGAAGTTCACGGAGCGACCACAAATCCGGCCGAGCGCCGTCGCGGGCCTTCTTCAGCGGTTGAGCCGCCGCGGGTTCGGATCCGGAGTCCGCGGAGGCGGACTTTACCTTCGCGAGCGGCGGCTTCAGCCGCTGGGACCAGGTCAGAGCGGCTACCACCTTCCCGGCCAGGTAAGGCCCGGTGTCCGACGTGGCACTCATCGTCAACGCCGCACTCAGAGCGGCTAAGGGGGCAGTGACGCCGCCTTGGCGTTGGCTGTCGGCCTTTGGTTCTTCTGCAACCGCTGGCACCGCGAGCCGCCCACCCGCTGGCTGCCGGACCAGGGCGGCTCAACCCTGTTCCACTTCGTCCAGAACCTGAAGCGCGTCGCCGCCGACCCGCCTTCCTTCAGCGTCGACGTGGACCGGCACCTATGGACGCGGTACAGCGATGGCCTGACCGGCTTCGTCGGCGCGCCCGTGGCGGTGGCGGCTACTGGCCGGTTCAGCCTCGACGGCCGCAAGCTGGTCATCGCGGCTACCGGCGCCCGGCCGGGCGTGGGCTACCTCCGAAGGGTGACCGGGTTCTGGCTCACCTTCGACGGCAAGCGTCTGCGTCAGCTCGCCCGCTTCCCCAGCGACCGCTGGCGCGGGCGTGGCGCCTCCGCGGCGGAGTACTCCGGTTACTACCAGGCCCAGGCGGGCTTCGGGCAGCGGGTGGGCGTCAACCTGGGTCTGCCGTGGGTCTCGCCGCTCTGGCACGGGTACGCCAGCAACCATCGCAGCAGCCCACTGGACAGCCTGCTGGACCAGATGCGCCCGCGGCACCTGGGAATCCAGCGGCTCTACGACGTGGACTGCTACCGCACCGCCGAACGCGACTTCGACAACCGGCGGATCGAGTTCTGGCTGGACCCCCAGCACAACCTGGTGCTCCGCAAGGCCGTCACCCGGTGGACCACCGGGCCGAAAGCCGCTCCCGGGCCGGCCGGTCGCGAGCGGCGGTACGAGCGCACCACCACCATCGCCTCGCTGCTGGACGCCGGAGGTTACGCCCTGCCGGCCGTCGTGCAGACCGAGGAGTGGCGCGACTGCGGGATGACCCTCGCCTCGCTCGGATGGCGTGGCTGGCTGGATTTCGTCCGCCATCTCAACCGCTACCGAGTGCGTGGTGGCCAGATCCAGGAGCTGCTGGTGCGCGAGACCATCACGTTCTCGAACCTGCACCTGGGCATCCGGCTGGGGCCGGAGGAGCTGCGCCTCGACTGGCCGCCCGGCACGCACCTGAACCGCGCCGCGGAGGCCGAGCTGCGCACGCACCCACGACCGTGACGAATGCCCGGTCCGGGGAAGGGCCACCTGCCCTACGGCGAACCCCCGCCCAGGAGTAGCCCCACCATGCCCGATCCGGTCCGCATCGGCTTCATCGGCTGCGGCGGCAACGCCCGCGGCCACATGAGCACCGTCCACCAGCTCGAAGACGCCACCCTCGCCGCCGTCTGCGACACCGTCGAGCCGCTCGCCCAGAAGGCCGCCGCCGACTTCGGCGGCACCGTCTACACCGACATGAACCGCATGCTCGACGAGGCCAGGCTGGACGGCGTGGTGATCAGCATCCCCGTGTTCGCCCACGGCGCGCCGGAGAAAGCCGCCATCGCGCGCGGGATCCCGTTCCTCGTCGAGAAGCCCGTCGCCCGCCACATGGCCACCGCCCACGAGATCGCCGCGCTCGTCGAGGAGGCCGGGCTGATCACCGCCGTGGGCTACCAACTCCGCTACGCCGCCACTGTCAGCAAGGCGCGCGAGATCCTGGCGGGGCAGAAGATCGGCCTCGTGGCCGGGACCTACTGGTGCGGCACCGGGCGGCTCCCCGGCGACCGCTGGACCGTGCAGTTCGAGCAGTCCGGCGGGCAACTGCTCGAGCAGGCCACCCACACCATCGACATGATGCGCTACCTCGCCGGCGAGGTGACCGAGGTCTTCTGCTACAGCGCGCAGACCATCCTGGACCACCACGACTCGCCCGACGCCAACGTCATCTCCTGGCGGCACGCGGACGGCGCCCTGGGCAGCCTGACCACGAGCTGGGCGATGGCGGAGAGCGACTGGCGCTACGCCAACCAGGTGCACCTCACCGGCGATGGCTGGCACATGCACTGGAGCCACGGCGAGCTGCTGGTGAAGTGCGGCGCCGAGCCGGTGCAGAGCTACCCCGGCGGCGGGCCGAGCATCGACGAGGCCTTCTGCCAGGCGGTGCGGACGGGCGACCCGAGCGGCATCCTGTCGCCCTACGCCGACGGGGTGAAGTCGATGGCGGTGAGCATCGCCGCGCTCGAATCGGCACGGCTCGGGCGGCCGGTGCGGACCGCGGAGGTGTGAACGGGGAACGGGGAACGGGGAGCCGTGAGGAGGGGCCTTGCTCGTCCCGACGGTGCGGTTGGCGCTGTTGATCGCCGGTGGCGGGCTGATCCTGGCGCCCGGGCTGGGGCGGCCGGCGCTGCTGCCGATCGCCGTCGGGTGGAATCTGCTGCTCCTGGCTGCCGTGCTTGCGGATGCGCTGCTCCTCCCGCGGCGCGAGCAGGTGCGGATCGCCCGGCGCTGCGCCGCGGCGTTCAGCCTGGGCGAGTCGAACCGCGTGGTGCTCGAGGTGCGCAATCACTCTCCGCGTGCGCTGCGGCTGCGGCTGGTGGATCAGACCCCCGCCCTCTGCGCCGAGCCGGAGGAGCTGCCGGCCGTGCTCATCGCCCCCGGCGCCGGGCGGGAAGTGCCCTATCGGCTGGTCGCCGAGCGGCGCGGCCGGGACCGCTTCGGCGGGGTGACAGCGCGTTGGCGCGGGCCGTTCGGGCTGCTCGAACGACAGGCGCACTGGCCGCTCGAACAGGCGGTGAAGGTCTATCCCAACCTGCGCGCGCTGCAGCGCTACGAGTTGCTCCAGCGCGCCGGGCGGCTGCTCGAGGCCGGGCTCCGCGCCGCGCGGCTCCGCGGCGCCGGCACGGAGTTCGAGTCGCTCCGCGAGTACCAGCCCGACGACGACTACCGCCGCATCCACTGGGGCGCCACGGCACGACGGCGCAAGCTGGTCAGCCGGCAGTACGAGGTGGAGCGGAGCCAGACGGTGCTGCTCTGCCTCGACGTGGGCCGGCTGATGACCACGCCCATCGGTCCGTTGACCCGGCTCGACCACGCGGTCAACGCAATCCTCTTCCTCGCCGGCGTGGCGATGCGGCTGCAGGACAAGGTGGGGCTGCTGGTCTTCGCCGAGGAGCCGCTGGCTTACCTGCCGCCGCGCGCCGGGAAGGCGCAGCTCAACCGCATCCTGGAGTCGCTCTACGACCTGGAAGGGCGCTACGTCGAGCCCGACTACGGCGCCGCGCTGCGGCTCCTCGGGCTGCGCCAGCGCAAACGCAGCCTCGTGGTCCTGTTCACCGACCTGGTGGACACCGCCGCCAGCGAGGCGCTCCTCACCTACACGACCGCGCTGCGGCCCGCGCACCTGCCGATCTTCGTCTCGTTCCGCGACCCGGCCACCGAGGCGCTCAGGCGGAGGGCGCCGGCGACCGTCACGGACGTCTACGAGCGAGCCCTGGCCGCGCAGGTGCTGGGCCGGCGCGAGGCGGCGTTGGACCGGCTCCGCGGGCACGGGATCGCAATTGTGGACGCACCGCCGGAGGAGGCGCCGGCGGCCCTGGTGAATCGCTACATCGAGACAAAAGTGCGGCTGTTGCTGTAGACTCCGGCCGCGAAAGGGCTCGAGATGAAGAACCTGGCACTGGGGCTGCTGCTCTCGTTGACGGTCAGCGTGGCGCTGGCCGCGGGACCGACGGTGGGTGAGAAGGCGCCGCCGCTCAACGTTGACGCGGTGAACGACGGTCAGCGCGGCAAGTACGACGCGATCGAAGACGCCGCCGGCAAGGTGACGGTGGTTTTCTTCCTCGACATGTTCTCCGCGCAGAACGAGGACCACCAGGCGGTCGGCCGGTTCCTCTTCGAGACCTACAAGGCCAACCGGGAGAAGGGACTCCACGCCATCGCAGTGATCCCCGGCTCGGACGGCTATCGTGACGACCTGCAGGCCTTCTGCGAGGCGCAGCAGATCGACTTCCCGGTGGCGCCGATGGCCTACGACGACCAGGACTTCGCCGGCTGGAAGATGGAGGCCAAGCTGCAGAGCCTGCTCGTGGTGGTGGTCGAGGGCAAAGTGGCGCAGGTGCTCGAGAACGCCACGCTGGACCAGGTGCAGGCCGCGCTGCCCGAGTTCCTGGCGAAGCTGGGCGGCAGCCTGGCCGAGGGCGATCCGGCGCCGGCGCTGCACGTGGATGCGGCCAACGACGGCGACCGCGGCAAGTACGACGTGCTCGACGACGCGGGCGGCAAGCTGCTGATCGTCCACTGGCTCAACCTGGCCTCGGTGCAGGACGAGGCGCAACAGGCGGTGTTGCAGGTTCTGATGCAGAGCTTCGCCGAAAACAAGGCCAAGGGGCTCAAGGCGCTGACCGTGGTGCCGGGCGCCGATGGCCTGCGCGACCAGATCCAGGCCTACTGCGCGGCCAACAACCTCACCCTGCCGATCGCGCCAATCGCCGTGGCCGATCCGGACCTCGCGGGCTGGAAGCTGGACCCCAAACTGAAGAACCTGGTGGTGGCCATCTGCGACGGCAAGATCGTGAAGCTCCTCCCGGACATCAAGGTCGACGACCTGAAGACGGCGCTGCCGGAGCTGCTGAAGAAGCTCGTCCCGGCGGACTGACGAAGGACGGCATGGACCGCGGTTGTGTGCTCCTGGTGGAGGATGACCAGCGCCTGGCCCACGGGCTGCGCTTGGCCTTGGAGCACCAGGGCTACCGGGTGAACATCGCCCACAACGGCGAGGAGGGGCTCGCCGTGGCCGTGCGCGAGCGGCCCGACCTGGTGGTGCTCGACCTCCGTCTGCCCGACCTCGACGGGCTCGAGGTCTGCCGCCGGCTGCGCGAGCGAACGTATGTCCCCATCATGATCATGACCGGGGCGGCGGTGGAGGAGCAGGACAAGGTGGTCGGCCTGCGCTTCGGCGCCGACGACTACATGGTCAAACCGTTCGGCACCGCGGAGTTCCTGGCGCGGGTGGAGGCGCTGCTCCGCCGCGCTTCCACCTACACCCGCGCCGTGGACCGCGAGCTGCGGGTGGGCGAGCTGCACATCGATCGCGAGGCGTACACCGTCAAGCTGCGCGACACCGGCGTGGACCTCACACCCAAGGAGTTCGAGCTGCTGGTGGCGCTGGCCGAGTACCCCGGCCGCGTGCGTACCCGCGACTATCTGCTGGAGCGCGTGTGGGGCTACTCGCACGAGATCCGCACGCGCACTCTGGACATGCACATTCGCCGTCTGCGCGAGAAACTGGAGGAGGATCCCGCAGAGCCGCGCCTGATCCAGACGGTGATCGGCGTAGGCTACAAGCTGGCCGCGTGAGTGTTTACAGCATCGTGACACTGCTGTGACCACGACGAGAGCGTGGACGGTTACACCCAACATGACGTGCCGACGGGGCGGATCATGAGACCTGCGGTCCTGATCGTGGAAGACTCTCCGTCGACCGCGGATCTGGCGCGGGTGGCGCTCGACCACGTCGCGTGCGACGTGGAGGTGGCGGACGACGCCGATCGAGCGCTCGAGCTGGCGCGGTCGACGTTCTCGCCGCGCGTCCTCGTGATCGACCCCTATCTGCCCGGCGTCCACCCGCAGATCTTCATCGTCACGCTGCACCAGGCCGTGCCCGGCGCCGCGATGGTCCTCCTGCTCGAGCGCGCCGTGCCCAACCCCGAGCTGTCCAGCTTCAGCTTGCGGATGTTCAAGCCGCTCCAGCCGCGGCGGTTCGCCACGCTGGTGGCCGAGCTGCTGAACAAGGCCAAGCTCGACGCCGGCGAAGGCGCCGATGGCTGAGTCCATCCGGGCCATCGCGGCCCAGCCGTGGCTGGCCGAGCTGCTCGCCGGCAGCAACGAGGGCATCGCGCTGTTCGGCCCCGACGGGCGGATCGTCCGCCACAACGACCGGCTCGCCGCCCTCACCGAGAAGCTCCCCGGACACCTCAGCGGCCTCCCGGTGCTCGACCTGTTCGACGATCCGACGTTTCGCCTCGCGCTGGCCGCCGCCGTCGGGCGCGGCCACTGGTCCGGCCGGCTCCGCGTCGGCACGCGC
The DNA here is from genome assembly GCA_016183835.1 of Armatimonadota bacterium. Classification (GTDB taxonomy): domain Bacteria; phylum Armatimonadota; class UBA10988; order UBA10988; family UBA10988; genus JACPDV01. Next base: position 15,462 of record JACPDV010000113.1, on the reverse strand, counting down.
ATCGTCGACACCCGCGTGCGCGTCTCCCGCGACGGCTACGGCGTGCTCTGCTGTCAGGATACGTCCGAGCGTGACGAGCTGGACCGCCGCGCCCGCGCCCTCGCCGCCACGCTCGAAGAGCACACCACCCGCGCCGCCTCCGCCCGCGAGCTGCTCTTCGAGCAGAGCGAGCGGCTCACCACCGTCTACCAGATCACCCTCGACGCCCTCGAATCCGCTACCGTCAACGACACCGCCGAGCGGATCTGCGCCGCGCTCGCCGACGATCTCCCCGTCACCGACGTGGCGCTCTGGATCCTTGACCCCGGCCCGGCCGTGCTCCGCCGGGTGGCCGCCCGCGGTGAGCGCGCCGCCGCCCTCCCCGCGGTCTGCCCCGTGGACGCCGCACCCAACGCCGCCGAGGCGCTCGCCACCGGGCGCGCCGTGCCGGTCAGCCGGGAAGGTGCGTTGGCGGGCTTCGCCGCCTTTCCGCTCACCGGCCCCCACCGCCCGCTCGGCGTGGTGACGCTCAACGCCGCGCCCGACCTCGACGAGCTGCAGCTCTTCGCCGTCCACTCCGGCGCCGCCGTGCACAACGCCATCCTGGCCGACGAGCTGGCGCGCGCCAACCAGGAGCTCCGCGCCGCGGACGAGCAGAAGACCAACTTCCTCAACGACATCGCCCACGACCTGCGCACCCCGCTGACCTGCATCCGCACCTACGCCGACCTGCTGCAGATGTACGCCGACGCGCCGCCCGAGACGTACACCGAGTTCCTCGGCGTGATCGCCGAGGAGACCGAGCGGCTGGGCGAGCTGCTCGATAAGTTCCTCGACCTCGCGCGGCTCGAAAACGCGACGATGAAGTACACGCCCGAGCCGATCCGCGTGGAGGAGCTGGCGACACACTTCGGCGACGTCTACCGCGGGCGCGCGGCGGCGGAAGGGATCGCGCTGCGCATCGACGCGGCGGAGGATCTGCCCGTGATCATGGCCGACCGCCGGCGGATCGAGCAGGTCTTCTCCAACCTGCTCTCCAACGCCTTCAAGTTCACCCCGGCGGGCGGCCGGGTGGCGGTGGCGGTGCGGGCCGACGGGCGCGGCGTGCGGGTGACGGTGAGCGACTCCGGCCCGGGCGTGCCGGAGGAGGAGCGGCAGCGGATCTTCGAGCGGTTCAGGCAGTCGCGCTCCGGGGGCGGGCAGGCGGGCGGGACCGGGCTGGGGCTGGCCATCGCGCAGGGCGTGGTGAACGCGCATGGCGGCCGGATCTGGGTGGAGGACGCGGACCTCGGCGGGGCGGCGTTCGCGTTCTGGCTGCCGCTGGAGCCGCCCGCGGACGCGCCGGTGCGGCGGAGCATGGCATGAGCCGGCCGGCGGTGGTGATCGCGGAGGACGAGCCGCGGATCCTGCGCTCGATCGCGTTCATCGTGGAGCGCGAAGGCGGCCGGGCGGTGGGCGCGGGGGACGGCGTCGAGGCGCTGGAGGCGATCCGCCGCGAGCGGCCGGTGTTGGCGGTGGTGGACGTGATGATGCCGCGCCAGAGCGGCCTGGAGCTGACGCGTGAGCTGCGCGCGGACCCGGCCTTCGAGTGCCTGCCGATCCTCATCCTGACGGCGGTGAGTCAGCCGGAGACGGAGGCGGAGGCGATGGCGGCGGGGGCGACGCTGTTCCTCAGAAAGCCCTTCGACCCGCGGGCGCTGAGGGAGCTGCTGGTGTCGTACCTGCGTGGCTGAGGCGTGCCGGAGGCTCTGCCACACCGAGAAAATCATGCATTGACAGCAGAGATTTCGCGGTGTACGCTGGGGCCATGATCGACCGCGACACGGATCTGGAGCGGATTCGCACAGCCTTGGCCCGCAGCCGCGTCGTCGCCCTGCTGGGTCCCCGGCAGTGCGGCAAGACGACGCTCGCCCGGAAGTTGGTGCCCGCCGATTCCACCAACTACTTCGACCTGGAGGACCCGGACAGCCTGGCCAGGCTGTCCGAACCCAGCACAGCGCTGCGCCACCTCGAAGGCCTGGTGGTCATCGACGAGGTCCAGCGGCACTCGGGGCTGTTCCCCTTGCTGCGGGTGCTGGCCGACCGACAGCCGTTGCCGGCCCGCTTCCTGATCCTGGGCAGCGCCTCGCCGGAGCTGCTTCGCCAGTCCTCCGAGAGCCTGGCCGGCCGACTCGAAACCGTGCCGCTGGAGGGCTTCCGGCTGGCCGACCTCGGCGCCGAGGCCCAGCGGCGGCACTGGCTGCGCGGTGGCTTCCCGCTGGCCTACACGCCGTACCGCGAAGCCGACTCGGTAGCCTGGCGCCGCGAGTTCCTGCAGACGTTCCTCGAGCGCGACGCGCCGCAACTCGGAGTGCGTATCCCGGCCGTAACGCTCCGCCGGTTCTGGACCATGGTGGCGCACTACCACGGGCAAACCTGGAACGGGTCCGAGCTGGCTCGATCGCTGGCGGTCAACCAGACCACGGTCCGGCGCTACCTTGATCTGATGGCGTCGCTCTTCATGGTTCGCCAGCTCCCGCCCTGGTTCGAGAACCTGGGCAAGCGGCAGGTCAGGGCGCCCAAAGTCTACGTGCGTGATTCGGGCCTGCTTCACGTCTTGTTGGGTATCACCAGTGCACGCGATCTGGAGGGCCATCCGAAGGTGGGGGCGTCGTGGGAAGGCTACGCCGTGGAGGAAGTGCTCAAGGCGCTGCGGCCAGACGATGCGTACTTCTGGGCCACGCACCACAGCGCCGAGCTCGATCTGCTGCTGTTCAAGGACGGCCGGCGGATCGGCGTGGAGTGCAAGCGCGCCGACGCGCCCACGCTCACCCCGTCGATGCGCATCGCCCTGGCCGACCTCCGGCTCGACGAGTTGCGGGTGGTCTACCCCGGCGTGCGGCGCTACCCCTTGGCCGACAAGGTCGAGGTGGTGCCGCTGGCGGAGTTCGTGGGCGCAACCTGATCGGTGCCAACGGTGCAGGTCGGCACACCGGAGACTCGACCAGATGCTACCGTGCTATGCATTTAGGCGTCCTAGATGTCAAGTACGGTAGCAGTTCAGGCGGTGCGCCGCCGCCGAGCCGCGGCGCGCGCCTACCCCATCGTCCCGTAGATCACCGGGTTGACCTCCAGGTCGTCCAGGTACGTGGTCAGCCCTTCCCGCTTCCCCTCCACCGGCCGCGACTTCTCCGTCCGCATGTGGATCGCGAAGCTCCGCCGCGGGCGGCCCGAGTGGTTCGGGCTCGAGCCGTGGACCGTCAGGTTGTCGTGAAAGCTGAACCCGCCGGGCGGCAGGATCGCCGCCACCTCGCTCCACGCCGCGCCCGCCGGCAGACCCATCGCCGCCTTCACCGCCTCCAAGTCCTGCCCGTAGAAGTCGCTGCCAACCAGCAGCCCCCAGTGGTGCGAGCCGGCCACGAAGCGCATCGGGCCGCAGTCGGAGGCCACGTCCGTCAGCGCCACCCAGGCGGTGAACAGCTCGCTGCCGGGCTCCCAGCAGCCCCAGTAGTTGCGGTCCTGATGCCAGCCGATGCTCGTCGCCTGCTCGGGCGAGCCGGTGGCGGGCGGCTTGTAGAGGAGCTGCGTCCACCACACCTGCACGCCACGGGCGCCGGTCACGCGAGCCGCCCATTCGCCCAGCACCGGTGAGCTGACCAGCTCGCGGATGGCCCGGTTGGTGAGCTGCGGCAGCTCCATCTTGCCCAGCTTGCCCGGGTCGTCGCCGGGGTTCCAGTAGCCGCCCAGCGGCTCGCGCCCGGTGTCGGACTCGCCGCGGCGGACGGCGTCCATGCCGGCGCTGGCCCGCTCGATCAGCTCGGCGCGGAGGATGGGCTGCTGCACCAGATAGAACCCGTCGGCCTGGTAGCGGACGGCGGCGGCATCGGGCATCGTACACCTCACGTCGATGGTCTGCGGCCATTCTGGTGCGCGAGGCGTGACGCCGACAGGCTGCTCAGCCGCCGGGCGGGTGCAGGGCCAGCTCGACGCCTTCCACCGCCATGCCCGAGGCCCCGGCGTTCGCCACCCGGATGGTGTTGTAGCCCGCCCGCAGCGCGGCGCCGTCGAACACCCGGCCCGCCGCCGCGGCCGGCGGGCTGCCGTTCAGCAGCACCGCGGCCACGCAAGCCGCCCCGGCGGTCTGCGGCGTGAGCGTCAGACGGACCTCACCCCGCGTGCCGGCCGCCGGCCGCGGGCCGATGAACAGCTCGAACTCGGCCGCCTCGCCCGGCGCGAGCGTCCGTGGCAGCGCCGCCGGGAGCGGCTGGCCCGGGATGCTGATGTCGGTGTAGGTCACCACGTAGGTGCGGTCCTTGCCGGCCAGCGTGTCCATCGCGCCCAGCTCCTTGAGCAGCGAGGGCACCCGGCGCGTATGCACGTAGTTGAGCAGGTACAGGCCCTGCGAGCCGCGGGCCAACGCGCCCAGGGCTGCGCCGCGGCTCTGCTCGGTGGTGCTCTCCGTCGCCGCGGCGTTGGGGTAGGGCCGGACCAGGATGTCCAGCCCGGCGGTCACCCCGACCCCAGTGTCCCGGAGCAGCTCGGCCCACCGCTCCACGGGGATGTCGAAGTCCGTGGTGGCCCAGAACGGCGCGACGATCAGGTGGTCGATCAGCCCGCGCCTGGCCCACGTGACCGCGTCCAGCCCGGTGCCGACCGCCACCTCGGGCCGGGCGGGAACGCGCGTCACCAGCAGGATCGGGTGCCCCCGCTTCGTCTCGGCCGCCCGCACCACCGCGCGGACGTCGGCCATCCATTCGGTCAGCACCCGGCCCTGCTCGAGCTCCTCGCCGGCGCGCAAGCTCAGGGGAAAGCGGTTCCAGTCCAGCTCCACGCCGTCCACGTCGAACCGGTCGCAGACCTCGCGGATCAGCGCCATCATGCGGTCGCGCACCGGCTGCAGCCCGTAGTTCAGGCAGCGGTCGTTCCAGTGCGGCGAGGGCCGCTCGTCGGGCACGCGCCAGTACTCGTGATGCGCCTTCCAGAAGCTGCTGTGGAGCGGCGAGTCGAGCAGCATCGCGTCGTGTACGTCGTTCATGCGGAGGTTGATCCAGGGGCTGATGCCCTTCAGCCGGCAGCGGTCGATCATCCGCTGCATGGGGCAGATCCCCGCGTCCAGCAGCAGGCGCTGGTTCTGGGCGAACCGGCGGTAGGTCTCGCGGTCCTCCATGGGGAGACTGCCGAAGAAGGGCTGGTCGTTGCCCTTGGTCGGGTCGAATCCGCGGCAGAACACCTCCCAGCCGGGCGCGTGGGTGTCGAAGGTGGTGGTCTGCGAGCAGCAGCAGAGGCTCATCACCGTGACCTGGGAGTTCGCGAGGGCGTCGACCAGCTCATCCAGCCGCTCGGGCTTGATGGCGCCCGGCGGGTCCCACTGGAACCGCTGGTTGCCGTCCTCGTTGTAGATGATGCCGCGGACCGGCGGCCGCGCGGCGTCGGCCTGCCCGCTGCCGAGCAGCGCGCAGGCCAGCAGACCCGCGAACCCGGCCCCGCAGCCCGATAGCGATGCACCCATCTCGCGTCCCTCCCACGTGCCCGGCGGCGACCCGGTCCAGCATACCATGCCCGGCCCCCGGCAGGCAGCCGGCGGCGAAGGGCGAAGCGCGGCGAGGCGGAGGAGCGGCCCATGTTGCCCTGGCTGCGCCCGGTGGTGGATGTGGCGTTGGTGTGCAGCGACTTCGACGCCTCGCTGCGCTTCTACCGCGACCAGTTGGGCCTGGAGGTGGCGCTCGAGGTGGAGATCCCGGCCGAGGTGGCGCAGGGCGCCGGGCTGGCGCCGCGCGGGTTCCGGCAGGTGCGGCTGCGGGCGGGCGAGACGCTGATCAAGCTGATGGAGATCGCCGACCCGCCGCCGCCACGGTCCGCCGAGTTCGCCGCCGGGGTGCGCTGGCTGACCTTCCTGATGGAGGATGTGCCTGCGGTGTACGAGGAGCTGAAGACGTGCGGGGTGCGGTTCCTGTCGGAGCCGGTGTCGGCGCCGGATGCGCGGTGGGTGGTCTGCGCGGTGGACCCGGATGGGCTGCTGATCGAGCTGGTGGAGCCGTGAGGGCGCGGGCACTCGCGCCTCGGGCCGCCGTGGCGGCCCGAGGAACGGCACGGATTGCGGATGATGTGTCCGGAATACCGGACTACGGCTCCCCGCAGTACGCCACGTGGAACGCGAAGACGGCTCAGCCGCCGGCCGGGTTTACCCGCCTCCACAGTCGAGGATCTCGAGTTCGTCGACATACAGGGTGCCGGCAGGCCCCCATCCATTCGCGAATGACAGGTACGCGGGCACGGTCGATGGCACCGAGCCGCCGTCGATGGAGAACTGCAGTTCGTCGTTCTGGCTGGACACACGATAGTCGGCTGCCCATGTGTCGAGGTGCAGTATCATCTCTAGCTTCTGCCAAGCGCCCGGCGTGGCCTGGGCGCCTGTGGACGTCCAGTAGTTGTAGGTGGTCCCATAGATGTACTGGATATCGCTACTGTCGATGCGAAAGCCTGCGCCACGCTGGGAGTGGTCGGTGTTCATGACTCTGAGGAACGACTGGCCGCCGCCGACGTCCCTGCTTATCCACCACAGCGCACGGACGACGTGCCCGCTCGGCAGGGGAGCGGCCACCTCGAACGCCTGGTTGTTGAGGCATTGCGCCGACTGCGTGCCGTCCTTCGCGAATCCAGCATAATGGTAGTTTGGCTCGTCCGGCCAGCCGAAGAGAGGGGCGAACGCTGTCAGCGGTCCGGTGCCTTCGAAGCCCTCATGGAGTAGCACCTGGCATGGCGCCGCGACCGTCTGGTCGATGATGAACTTGATCGGGAGCGTGCGCCCATCCTTCAGCGCAAAGAACCCCTCATCCGCTGCGTTCTTGCCGTTGCCCTTGGACTTGTCGATCTGGCAATCGACGTAGCCCATCAACGTGGATCCCCACCGGACCTCGATCACACAGTACTCGGTGCCGGAAGGCAGGCCACCTGTCGCCGCGCCAGTGTCCCAGTCAACCTGGAAATGGTCCGTCTCGACGGTGATCTCGGCCGGCGCGAACTGCTTGATGAGATCGCCTTTGGATGCCTCTGTGCCTGCGTACACTTCGACCATAGGCTTGGCGCTGGTGTTCAGCCCGGCCAGGCCTGCCTTCCGCTCGCTGAGTGGCGGCAAGAAGTCGAAACCGGACGGCGTCTCGTCCCACGCGCGAGTCGCCGCCGGCAGGAGGGCTGCTTCACGCGAACTGCTGCCGCAACCCAGCGACAACCCCAGGGCGAGTAGACAAGCAAGCAGCAGTAGCCGTTTCGAATGCACGTACATTGGCTCTCCTCCTATGCCAGTGACCATGGCCCCTGCCCGGGTTGCACATGGTGCGCCTCCCGGCGCGCCCCTCGATCACCCAAGACGCGAGTGGCTTCCAAGTCGCCGGTCCGGACCCCCACATCCCCTGCGCCCCGGCAGGCCACGCTATCACCCCCCTCGCAAACAACTCGCAAAGGCCGGTTGCGCGCTGCCAGGAGGAGCCCTCCGCACCCTCGCCAATAGCACTCTCGGGGTCACCGGATGAAGCCCTGGCACCTCCGGTTACTGGGTGGTTTCGGGCTCGAGCGCAACGGCCTGCGGCTTGGTCGGCTGAAAACGCGCAAGGCCGAGCTGCTCCTTGCCCTGCTGGCCCTCCACTCCGAGCGCCGGTTCCCACGCGGCGACCTGGTCGATTTGCTCTGGCCGGAGCTCGATCCCGGCGCCGGGCGCAACACCCTCAGCACGACCCTCTACTTCCTCCGCCGGGTGCTGGAGCCGGAGCCGGAGGATCGCGGCGCCTACCTCGTGGCCGACCGCCAGGCTATCGGTCTCGCGCCTCGCGCCGTGGAGTCCGATGCAGCCGTCTTCCAGGCGGCCGCGCGACATGCGGCTCAGGCGGAGAGCGGCGCCGACCGGCTCCACCTGCTCCGGCTTGCCGCCAACCTGTACACCGGCGAGCTGCTGCCCGAGCATGACGAGGACTGGGTCCGTGACGAGCGTCGGCGGCTGGCCGATCAGTACGGTGCGCTGCTGGTCCGGCTCTCCGAAGCGTTCTGCCAGGCGGGCGAGCCGCTGGCGGCCACCGAGCAGCTCGAGCGCGGGGCGGCTCTCGTGCCCGGGCACGAGGACCTGCACCGCGAGCTGATCCGCTGCCACCTGGAGGCGGGCGAGCCCGAGGCGGCGCTGCGGGCTTACCAGCGCTTCGAGGCCTCGGCGGCCCGGGGACTGGCGCCCGCTCCCGGCGCGGCGACCCGTGCAATGTTGCACCGGATCGAGGCGCTGGGCGTGCCTGTCGACCCACCCTCCACGACTTCCCTGGAGTCAGTCTCGCACTGCCTGGCGGCCGGCTCGGCGGCGTTGGAGCGCGGCGAGATGCTGACCGCCCTGAGCTGGTATGCCGAGGCCTACTGGCGCGACCATCGCGCGGAGGGCGAGGCCGTCCACCGGTTGCGGCTCGGCCTCGTTTGGCGCCACTGCCCTCGGCTGTCTCGGTTCTGGCCTGAGAACGCACTGGTAACCAGTCTGGGGGTGGACGCCGGCGCCCGGGCCGCCGCGATCGGGCGCTCGGACGGCGCGGTCCGCCTCGTACACCTCACCGCGGAGCCCAATGGCTTCCGACTGCGCGGCCACACGGCGCCGGTGGTGGCGACCGCGTTCAGCGCTGACGGGACCAAACTCTTGACGGTCTCGGCGGACGGCCGCGGGCGGCGATGGGAGGTGGCAGTCGGGCGGCCGGCCGGGCCGTGGCTGAAGAACGGCGGCTCGGTCACTGCGGCCGCCCTGGGCGCTGACGGCGGTCGCGCCGCGATGGCGGGCGCTGACGGCAGGCTCCACCTGTGGGACCCGGCCACCGGAGCCACGGTGGGTGACGGCCTCGCGGACCTGGGCCAGAACGCCCGGGTCGCATTCTCGCTCGACTGCCAACTCCTGTGTGCTTTCGGGCACGCCGGTCTCGCCCGTGTGCTGGACGCCGGCTCGGGCCGGACGGTCACGCCTCCCTTGCGGCACCCGGCACCCGTGCTGGCGGCGGCCTTCGGTCCAGCCGGGCGCACGCTTCTCACCGCGTGCTCGGACGGCCTGCTGCGCCTCTGGTCGGTGCCGGAGGGGTCGCTGCTTCAGACCGCGGAGGGTCCGCACCAGAAAGGGATTGCGTGGCTGTCGGCTGAACCGGCGGGCGTACTGGCGGTCTCGCTGTCGCTCGAAGGAGTGGGCGCTGCCTGGGCGTTGCCGTCACTCGCCGAGCGTGGAGTCCTCCGGCTGAACGAGCGAGTGGCGGCGGTGGCTTCCGACCCATCGAGTGGGCACGTCGCCGTGGCCGGGGTCGGCGGCACGGTGCGGGTGTGGGCTCCCGCGGCGCCCATGGAGCCGGAGACCACGCTGCCGCACGGGTCCCGGGTGAACCTGGTGGCGGTCGGAGCGGGTGGTCGGCGGATTCTCGCCGGCGGCGACGACCGGGCGATACGGCTCTGGGAGCGGACCACCGGGGAGGACGGCGCCTGGCCCCTGGCGCTGCGGCACCCCGCCAAGGTGCATCTCAGTCGCGCGCAGTTCAGTCCCTGCGGGCGCTACGTGGCGACCGGCGGCGGCGATGGACGGGCCAGAATCTGGGACGCGGCAACGGGCCGGCCCTGCACGCCGTTCCTGGGGCACGACGGCCCCGTCTGGGACGTGGCCTTCAGCCCCCGGGCGCGGTATCTGGCGACCGCCGGACGTGACGCCGTGGTCCGCGTGTGGGACGCCAGCACCGGGGCCGCGGTGGCCGAGCTGGCGTACCACCGGGAGTCGGTCCGCGTGGTACGGTTCCTCTCAGGCGGAGACGTGCTCCTGAGCGCCAGCCGCGACGGGACGGCCGGGCTGTGGGACTGGCCGCAGCGGCGCCTGATGGCCGTGCTGCCGCACCGGAGCGCGTTGCGGAGTGCCACGGTGAGTCCCGACGGGCGGTGGGTGGCGACGGCGACGAACACGGGTCAGGCCGGCCTCTGGGAGGCGGCGACCGGCCGGCTCGTCCGGGAGCTTCCGGAACACGCGGAGGACGTGGCCTGGGTACTGTTCAGCCCGGACGGGCAATGGGTGATCACCTGCGGGTCGAATGGAACGGTCCAGCGCTGCAGCGTTCCGGACGGCCGGTTGGCCGGCCAGCGCCTGCGTCACTCCGGCTCGGTGCAACATGCCTGCGTCAGCGCCACCGATGACGTGCTGCTCACCGTCACCGCCGACGGCTGCGGGCGGCTCTGGTCACTGACGGAGTGGGCCGCGATCGGACCGGCTCTACGCCACCGCGACTGGGTCATCTGGTGCGCCATGGCGCCGGTGGGAGGACTGGCTGCCACGTGCGGTGACGACGGGACAGCACATCTGTGGGAGCTCGGCAACGGCAGCCCGGTCGGCCCGCCGTTGGCGCACCCGTCGCTGGTGAACCACCTCAGCTTCGACCCAACCGGGTCACGGCTGGCGACTGCGTGCAGCGACGGTGCGGCCCGCATCTGGGATCTGCGGGTGGAGCCTTGGGACCGAGACCAGTGGCGCCGGCAGGCGGTCGGTGTGACCGGCATGCACGCGGCTGCAGGCAGTGCGCTGACACCCGTGCCGCTAAGAGACCAGTTGTCCGCTTGGCGCCAAACCGCGCGCCAAACGAGCTGAACCGTCGCCGCCCCTACCCCCCCTGCCCACTCGGATCCACCCCGAAGTCCGCCCCCGTCACCCCGAACGCGCCGCCGACATGCGGCGTGAACGCCGCGATGCAGGGCTCGTTCGGCGTGGGCAGACTGACCCGCTCCGCCGCCTGGAACGCCCGCGCGTAGCCGTGCAGCATGAACCACGCATCGTTCCCCGAGAGCATCTTCACCGTCAGCGAGAGCTGTTTGCCGGCTTGCACCTGCGACGCCGGGAGGCGCAGCAGGAAGACTCCGCTCAGACCGTACGGCGTCCGCTCGTCGCGCGTGTCGCCGCCTTGGTAGTAGCGCAGCTCCACGCCGTTCTCGCGCCAGGCGGCATCCTCGCGGCTCCCCGTCTCGAAGCCGAGCAGGCGGCGGCCGTCGCACCACAGCTCGGCCGTGCCGGGCGTGTAGTTGGTGCCCCCGATGAACACGACGGCCGTCTCGCGGCGACGCGGGACGGGCGCGGTGGTCCAGCTCACCGCGCCGTTCTCGTAAGCGTAGCCCCACCACGACGGCGCCACGCCGAGGTAGCTGCGGTAGCCGCCCTCGTGCGTCGCGCGTCCGGGAAGCGCCGCCACGAAGCCCTCCACGGGCTGCCAGCCCCGGCCCGCCCCCGCGAGCCACGTCTGCACCGGACTCGGCTCGACGCGGCGGAACGTGGCGCCGGTGCCGTCTTCGCCGCTGCCGTCGAACGGGCGGTCCCGGCCGTCGGCGTCGAGACGGACGAAGTGTCGCGCTTCGCCGATGCTCTCGGCGAAGTCGTAGACCACGCGTCGGCTGCCCGCGTTGTGGACCTCCACGAGCTGCGGCCGCCCCCACAGCGCCCACTGCCAGGACGGCCAATTGCGGTCCTGCGCGCGAGAGTACGAGTCCGTCAGGAAGCGGAGCTCCAGGTTGGCCGTGCTCGCCGGCACCGGCACGTCCCAGTGCTCCCACGCGCGGCTGTGCCCGTCCACGGCGCGGCGCAGGAGCGTCCGCCAGTCGCCCGCGCCCTCGCGGAGCTGCACCGTGTAGACGACGCCCAGGCACGATACGTCGCGATTGCCGTTCAGCCCCAGGCCGAGGCTGAGGTAGAGGCCCGGCCGGTCGGCCTTGCGGCGTGGCGGCACGATGTCGGTCTGCGGCTCCCACGGGATGTGCAGCACGGGCTCGGCGACCGCGTGGGCGCCGGCCCCCAGTGGCCGGTCCAGATCCAGCCCCGCGCTCGGGTCGCCCTCGGGCAGCCGCCGGATGCGGATGGCGTGGAGGCGCACTCTGGCGCCGTCCGGCGGGTCCAGCCGCAGGCCGGTCAGCTCGCCGCTCCAGTCCGGCGTCAACGTGTAGACCGCCCGGCGCTCGCCGCCCGACGCGGTGAACCCGCAGGGCGGATGCTGCCGGAAGTCGTGGCGGTCCGGCCACTCGCCGCCGGCGCGGCGGTCCGTCCAGAACAGCTCGGCCTTCCCCGGCCGATCCGAGGATGTCTCGATCTCCACGTAGCACTGCTTGTCGACCGGGACCGAGAGCGGCTCCGCGAGCACCACCTGCGGATCGGACCCGGTCGCCGACACCCGCAGGGCTCCGCCCTCCACCACCGGCGCCGTCATGTCGTAAGTGCCGGTCCAGCCGTGGAGGTCGCCGGGCGTGTCGAACACCCACGCCTTGACGATCGCCGCGCGCCCGCTGCCCGCGATGAGAATCCGGTCGCGGAGCGCCTTCATCTGGTCGGTGAGCCGGGCGCACAGCCCGTCGGTCCAGTCGTAGTCGTCGTCGTAGTTGAGCTGGTAGAGCCGCTGATTCGCCGCCGCCGCCTCCACGGCACGATCAAGCTGCGCAAGCACGGCCCTCGACGGCGCGTTCTCCATCACCAGCCTCATCGCCAACCGATGCGCAAGGGCCGCCTCGCACATGTTCAGTGAGCGCTGGGTGGAGACACACAGCCGGCGCAGCGTCTCGGCCTGCCACTGGTGGTCGGCGTGCGGGTCGTAGCCGTTCCAGCGGAAGTCATCCGAGCGGTAGAGCGCCTGCGCGGTGGAGCGGAGCGCCCGTCTCCGGGTACTGCGAGCCGTAGACGCCGTCCAGCACCATCGCTTCGTTGACATTGGAGCCGCCGTCCAGCGCGCGCGCCACCGTTCCGCCCACCTTGTCGCCGTACTGCACGCGGCAGGCATAGTCCAGAAAGCCGGTCTGGTCCGCGTTGTCGATCCCCGGCACGCCGGCGTTGCGCCACAGGTACTGCGCGGCGAGGTAGCCGTAGATCTCGCTGAGCCGCCACTCGAAGATGTAGCCCATCGCGCCGTAGCCGCCGGCCTGGTGGATGCGGCGCTGGCAGTCGCGCTCCCAGTCGATGCTCGTGCCCATGGGTCCCGGCGACCAGTTGTTGTTGACACTCGCGATGCGGCGCATGGCACAGGTACACGATCCGCCGCGCCCGCCCAGGCTGGCGACGCGGCCGCCGCCCAGCAGCCCGGCGTACTCCGCTTCGCGCGCCTCGGCGATGACGTACGGCACCTTGCGGCCGTGCTTCTGGTCGAGCAGGTCGAGCCACCGCCGCGCCTCCTCCGGCGACTTGCTCTCGCCCAGGATGCGGGAGAGCAGGAAGTGGGAGATCAGGTAGATGTCCGGGCGCGACCGGCCGAGCCGCTCTGCGTGGCGCTGGATCATGCCGTCGAACTCGTGGAACAGCCAGCCGTAGTACTCGACGTGAACGCCCAGCGGCGGCTTGTTGGCGTCGGTCTCCTGACGGGAGTGGAACCCGTAGGTCTGCGCCCAGGGCTCCCAGAACGTCTGGTAACAGCCCTCGTTCTGGTTCGGCACGTGGTAGGCCTCGGGATCCTCGAAGACGAACCCGTCGAAGCCGAGCTCCAGGATTCGGCCCAGGCAGGCGTCCCAGTAGTCGCGGACGCCCGGCGCGAAGGGCAGCGCCTCCGCCGCGCCGCCGGCGTTCGCCTCGGGGTGGTGCAGAATGTAGCCGCCGTTGAACGAGTTCTTGCCGATGTAGGCGTAGACCTTGATGCCGCGCGCTGCGGCATAGCGAACGACCTCGGGCCAGAACTCGTGGCGGATGTTGGGATGGACGAACCGCCAGGGCGTCTTCTGGCCGGTAGCGGGATCGAAGAAGAAGGAGTCCACCTGGAGGGTGCTCTCGTCGTAGCCGGGCAGCGTGAAGGGCCAGTAGCCGTACATGCACACGGCCCAGGCGTTGCACTTGTGGAGCAACGACCAGTCGACCAGCCACTTCCACTCGTCGAGTCCCCAGTTGCAGAGGTCGTAGCCCTCGAGCCGGTTCCAGCCCGAGTACCAGGTGAGGGTTGGCGACAGGCAGCGCCACCTCAGGTCCGGCCAATCGCGGATGGTGAGGCAAGGGAGCGTCTTCCGGCCGGCGCGGGCGGCCTCGGTCGCGAGCTGGTTGACGGTCTGCACGCCGTAGAGCATGCCCCAGCGGCCCTTGCCGACGACGGTGATCCCGTCGGGGGTAATGTCGAGCACGCAGGCTTCGCCGCTGGTGTGCGGATCGGCCAGCCAGGCGCGCTGTTCGGCGGAGAGCCCGTCCGCGGCGTAGCCCTCCTCCACCGATGCGAGGCGGGTGGGGATGGGCGGGCCGGTGCGCGGGAGGTGGTGGGCGAGCGATTCCCGCGCCAGGCGGATGGTGGCGGACGGCGTGCCGTGCGCCGCGTAGCGCGCGGGGCCGAGGGGGAGGGCGCCGGGGTGAGGCGTCACGCGCTGCGGGTAGGGAAGCAGCTTGAGGGGCATGGTTGGCACCTCCCGGGCCTCGGGAGCTCGGGCCAGAAGCGCCGCCAGCAGCAGTGCGAAGGCTCTCATGGCGAGGCCACCTCACGCCGGGGTGCGTTCGGAGGGGAGGGCCGGGGGTCCTTCGTGGGGGGCGAATTGGCGCTATTCGCGAGGGCGGACTTGCGCGTTTCGGAGGGGTGTTCGAGGCGGGAACCAGCCATGCAGGCGGGTTTTGAGCGATGACGGGTGGCGAAGAGGCGCGGAGGACTTGCGCTATCCAAGGTCGTGAGTGGTGCGTATTCGGTCGTCTGCCAACACTGGGACCGCGTGCGCGACGGCCCGCGAGCAGCAGCGCCGTAGCGTAGCGCCAGCTGTAGGTCACCGGCAGCGCCGAGGTCGTGACGGGACTCCAGCCCTCGACGCCCTCCGCAACAGCAGAGCTATGCCGGGCCTACGGCGCGACCAGCGGTCCCCGGAATCTCGGGATCGAGTGCGCCAACCTGGGCACCATCGCACCAGTGTCGATGCCAGTCGGCGCCGTACTGCCGCCGGAGGATGCGCCGGATGTGCACCAGGTTCTGCCGGTCGTTGAGGCGGAGTGCCCGGACGGTGTACCTAGCCGACGGCGTTAGCGCATCGAGCACGCCATCGTCCCCCAGTTCGTAGTGCTTCTCGACTTCGTCCGCGCATAGGTCCACGAAGCATATGCCGGCTGCCAACTCGGCGTCCGAGGGCCACTTGGCTCCCTTGTTCTTCACCTTGTTGCAGGCACAGCTCCAGTAGAGGTTGTAGAAGCAGTTCGTCAGGTGCTCGAACTCGTGCCGTGATTTCGGTCGGAAGTGGTCGAGTTCGTAGGTGTCCTCGCCGCCCGCGTCCAGTTCATGGACCAAGCAGTAAGCGCATCGGCACTCGAAGTCCTGGCGGACGAGTGCTCGGAATCGGCTGTAGTGTTTGCTCGTATCGTCCTGTCCGGGCGTCCGTACGAACCGTGCCATCACCCCCCCGCCTCTCCGAGTAGCTCCTGTATCCGGCGCAGCCGGGCCTCATCATGGGGCTCGAAGAACCGGTCCAGCTCTGAGCCAAGAACCTCCATCCGTGCCCTTTCGGCGTCCGACAGAGGTGGTGCTCCGGGCTGCAGCTCGGACAACAAGTCTT
>JACPDV010000773.1 GCA_016183835.1 Armatimonadota bacterium | reverse complement strand
GAACCGCATGTCCACTATTACCGCAAGGCACCGCGCTGTCCACCCGGTTTGATGCCCAGAGGCAACGTCGCCGCAACGATCGCTAATGCCCGGAGGACGGGTCGGCGACGGCGCGGAGGCTGGGGCAGCACAGCGCCCCGGGCCGGACCGGCCCGGGGCGCTGAGGATCGAGACGGCTGCGGCTCCGGCTCGCCTCCAGTGCCTCGCCACGGTGATTCTGACTATTACCGTACCCAGCCTACCGTCATTGCGAGGAGGTCCGACGACGAAGCAATCGCGTTCACCAACCCGCTCCGTTGGCGATCTGGGACCGACGCGCCAGCAAACGAGATTGCTTCGTCGGCGGACCTCCTCCTAAGAAACCGGTCGCACGGAATAAGCGGACGCCGAGGCGTCGCGCCGGCCCCGCGACCGGTTTCTTTGGCCGACCACCAGGGGCCTGGACCTGGTACAGCACTCGCAATGACGGCTACTGCGATTGGTCGATGATCACCGTGGTGATGCACTAGTTCTCGGTGTCGTCCCAGAGGTTCTTGTTGCCGATCCGCCGCACGGCGTTCAGCTTCATCCACTTCACGTGCCCGTCGAGGAACTCGAAGTTCGAGCCTTCGTTGTGGCGCACGCCGTTCACCACGCGGGCCCACGGGCAGACGGCCAGGTCGCCCGGGCGGCCGCCGTCGCAGTTAAGGCGAACCAGACCGTCACTGTGCCATGCCTTGAGGAGCCCGACCAGACCCCTCGGCCCGGCGCCGGCAACGATTTCGCAACAACCACTCTGCTAGGGTGCGAGGCGCGGCGCCGTCTCACTCGGCGCGCACCCCGACGAACAGCCGGCTCGCCGGGTCGGTCAGCGGGTCGGCCTCGCCGATCAGCGCGGCCCGCGCGAACACCACCCCGGGCTGCTCCGCATGGTAGGCGCGCGCCAACACGCCGAACCCGTGCGGGCCGGCGCCGTCGCGCACGCCCAGGCAGGTGGCCGTCCAGCTTCGCAGCCACTCCACCAGCCCGGCCCGCGCCGAGAGGAGCCGCACGCGGAACTCGTCCGGCGTGAGGCCCTCCACCTGCGAGTGCCGCATTGGCACCAGCCGCGCCGGCCCGTCGGGCAGCAGCGGCCCGCCGAGCAGCATCGTCAACTGCCGGAGCGAACCGCGCGCGCCGCTCCGGGTCGCCAGGAGCTGCGGGCCCAGCACCGGGTTGCGGTAGTCGGTGAAGCTGGTCAGGCAGGCGGTGAGTGCCTCGAGATAGGCCGCCCAGCCGGCACGATCGTCGTCCGCGGGCTGCGGCGGGCGCGCCAGCCCCTCGTCGAGGAACGGCGCGATGGAGGCCCCCGAGGCCCGCGCCGCCGCGAAGCCCAGGTGCATCAGGGCGTCCAGCACGTCGCACAGCCGCGCCACGCCCTCGCGCCGCCAGACTTGCGCCGCCGCCTCGCGCAGGTCCGCGCGGGTCAGGTGGCCGTTCATCGGCGGCGCGAAGCCCAGCCGCTCGGCGATCGCTCGGCGGCCGTCCTCGGTCAGGCTCAGCCAGGCCAGGCCCCACAGCGACTCCATCGGTGGCAGCAGCCAGTCGAGAAGCGACGCGTCGCGCTCCAGGTGGGCCGCTGGCGCGAGCCGCTCGGGCGCCTCGCGCTGCGTGGCGGCGGTGAGGGGCAGGATCACCACCACGTGGTCGCCGTCGAAGTCGGCGTTGAGCAGCATGTTGGCCCGCGGGTGGAGGCGGATCACCCGGTCGCCGGTCAGCACCGGCCGGAACGCCAGGTGCGCGGAGTGCATCACCGCCGGCGCACGGGTGATCACCACCCACCGCTCGCCCATCACCTGCCGCAGCTCCTCGAGGGCCGCCGCGTCGCGTGCCTCCACCGCCGCCGCGCCGGCACGCCGCTGCGCCAGCGGACCGAACAGCGGCCAGGCCAGGTGCGGCGGCAAGCCGACCTGGTCGTGCCGCAGCTCCCCGCTCGGCGCGACCACCGCGCGGCCGCTGAAAGCCACCTTGTCGCCGGTGCCCAGATGCTCCCGGCGCACCAGGCGCTTGAACAGCCAGCCCACCGCCTCGGCCAGCGCCTGGCGGGCCGGGGCGAGGAGCACCTCCGGCGCCCCGTCCGCCCGCAGCCGCCGGAGCCGGTCGTCCGCGGCGAGGACGCCGTCCCACGCGTCGCCACGCCACGGGCCCAGGTGCGTGAGCAGCTCATCGCGGTGCCACGGGTGCGGCACCGGCTCGGCCAGCTCGTGCCCGTCCGCGGGACGCGCCATGCGGAACGACAGGCCGCGTTCGGTCACCTCGGCGGCGATTCCCGCCACCGCCAGCCGGCGGGTCAGCTCGGCCAGCCACGGCGTGGGCGGCCCGAGCGGCTCCAGCTCGCCGGCGGCCAGCCGCGCGGGCAGCTCGGCGGCGCCGTCGCGCTCGGCGGCGGCCAGACCGCCCCACTCGGCCGGGATCGCGCGGCAGCCGATGTCGAGCAGCGAGGCGTGGTCGAGCCAGCCCATCCGCTGGCCGGCATGGCCGCCCGGGTTCACGCCCCCGGCCACGGCGGCGCGGTGGTAGAGCTTGCCCCAGTAGAGCCAGCCCACAGTGGTCGGCAGCTCGAGCTCGCGGCCGTCGAGGGTCAGCGTCTCCATCCCGCCGGCGGGCAGGCCGGCGGCGCGGAGCCGCTCGCGCAGCTCGTCCGGCCCGGGCCCGCCGAACGGCGGGGCGAGGAGCGGTGCGCCCTCGGCCCGCGCGACCCGGCCGGCCACCGCCTCCAGGAGCTGCCCGTGGTTGAGCCGGGTCTGGCAGCCGATGTGGCTGTAGACCAGCTCCACCGGCGTGCCGTCCGGGAGCTTCGGCATCGCCTCGTCGGGGTAGATGCGGCTGACCACGCCCTTGGTGCCGTGGCGGGTGCTGAGCTTGTCGCCCGGTTCGAGCGGGCCGCCCGCGCCGAGCCGGGCCGCGGCCGACGCGCTGACCACGATGGCGTCCTCGAACGTGTCCACGCCGAGGGAGCAGAAAGCGGTGAGCAGATTGCGCCCGCACCAGACGGCGGGGTCGTCGGGCTCCAGGCCGGTGCGGACGAGGGCCGGATCGGGCTCGTCGGGCGGCAGCCACTGGCGCATCATGTTGGCCCCCATCAGCGCGCGGTTGCCGTCGTCGTGGTTGAGGAAAGGGATCCACGACGCGCCGAGCCCGAGCTGGGCCACGGGGTCGTCGCCGGCCGGCACGAGGCGTCCATCGGCGATGCTCGCGCCGCGGGCGACCACCAGCCAGCGGCCGAGGTTGTCGCCCTCGGGCGTCTCGACGGGGCAGACGCGGCCGAAGTGGCCGGGCCGCAGCACCGGGCCGTCGGGCCCCACCGTGGCGACCCGGAGCCGGCGGAGATGGGTCCAGCGGGCCAGCGGGTTGCGGTCGTCGAGGGGCACGGCATTGGCCAGCAGCTCAGCCACCCAGGCATCGAGCGGCAGCCAGGCGCGCAGCAGGGCCTCGTCCCACGGCAGCTCGGCGGGCGCCGCGCCGAGGCGGGCCTCCACCATCGCGGCCAACTGCTCGCCGACGCTGGCGACCGGCGCGGTGGCCAGATCGTCGTGAGCGGCGATGGGCGGCACCACGCGCGGGCCGCGCGGGGTGTGGAAGATGCCCTCGGCGGCGGGGCAGGGCAGGTTGTAGGCGGCGCTCACCACGCCGCCATCGGCCGTGACGGAGACCTCGACGACCGGCGGGGCCACGCGATAGCCCGCCAGCGGCAGCCGCTCGGCGAGGATCTGCGGCAGGCGCTCGCGGAGGAAGCGGTCGAAGGAGGCGGCATGCCACGGTGTGCACAGCTCAGGGTTCATCGGTCATCCTCCCAATCGGGGGCCAGCTCGCGCCAGCGGCGCGAGAGCTGCCGGCGCGCGGCGTGCAGCCGCGACTTGACGGTGCCTTCGGGCACGCCCAGCACCTCGGCCACGTCGCGCAGCCGCAGGTCGGCTTCGTAGACCAGGGCGACCACGGCGCGATGGGCGGCCGGCAGGTCGGCCACGGCGCGGCGGCAGAGCCCGGCGGTCTCGGCGCGCTCGAAGGCGGCTTCCGGGGTGGCGGCGAGGGCTCCGGCGGCGGGCACGCCGCCGTCGCGCAGAGCCGCGCCGAGGCGGCCGGGGTCGAGCGGCTCGGCCGGCCGGCGGCGGGCGGTGCGGAGCTGGTTGAGCGCCAGGTTGGTGGCGACGCGGTGCAGCCAGGCGCGCACGCCGGCGGGCGCGGGCGGCGGGTCGGCGGTCCACAGCCGGAGCAGGACCTCCTGCACCAGGTCGTCCGCCGCCCCGGAATCGCGCAGGATGTCGAGCAGGTGCCGCCGCAACTCCGGGCGCAGGCGCACGCAGACCGCCTCGAAGGCCGCCTCGTCGCGCCAACCCCGTGACCCGTCACCGCCCATGAACGTCACCTGAGCGCACAAGACACCGCGGGTGAGAGGATGGTTCGCGACTGGAGATTCCGCCTTCACTCAGCTTGAGCCCTGGACCCGTGATCACTTGGAGGGGCCGCCGCGCGGCGCCTGTTCGACAGGGGCACTCAGCATGGCCGGTCTGCACTTGCAGCAGCTTCACACCGCCTGCCTGGGTCTCGAAAGCACACTGAACACCGCGCTCTCCGCCGCCAGTCTGACCCAGCTCACCGACGTCTACGCGGATCCGCCCTCCGGCACGCCGACCTGCCCGTACCTCGTCGTCACCCTGGCCGGCTGGCGCCGCCGGGAGACCGCCGCCGCCGGGCCGAGCACGCAGGAGACCGTCACCGTCTCGTTCCGCATCGAGACCGACGACGGCGAGAGCGATGCGCTGGCCTACGAGGGCGTCGTCGCCGGCGTGGTCGCGGACGCGCAGGCCACGCTCGCGGCCGCCGTCACCGATGCCGCGCTGATCCGTTGGCAGGGGTGGTACGGCAAGTCCACGCGCACCAACGGCACGACGTGGGAGACCGTCATCAAGTGGCACGCCTCGCTGGAGTGGTGAGATGGGCAAGGAGCTGGTGGCAGCGGGCGGGTTCCTGGTGCTCGGCAACGGCCTGTTCGACGGCCTGACCCTGCAGCACGCCACGCTCACTCGCACCGTGCAGACGGTGGACAGCACGGCCAGTGGCGACGCCTACCGCTCCGAGATCCCCATCCGCCGCGGCTACGAGCTGGCGGCGACGTCCTATGTGGACACCGCTCACGGGCTGCTGTTCAGCCTGGGCGACGTGTGTACGGCGGTCTATCGCTCGCAGAGCGGCGCCACGCTCTTCCAGGGGCCGGCCATCGTGGTGCGTGTCTCCGACACGCAGCAGCAAGGCAGTTACGAGACTCAGGAGATCGCCTTGCGCTCGCAGGGCGAGCCGGACATCGGCTGACGTTCAGGAGGAAGTCATGGCCAAACAGATCGTGGACAAGAGCGGGTTCTTGCTGCTCGGCACCGTCTCGACCCCGGGCAGCCTGTTCGACGGCACGCAGGTCAAGCAGGCGACCCTGACCCTCACCACCAGGACCGCCGTGGCGCAGGCCATCGGCGAAGGCTACGCCGACGAGGCGGTGGTGAGCAAGTCATACGAGATCAGCGGCACCGCCTACTGCGGCG
>JACPDV010000112.1 GCA_016183835.1 Armatimonadota bacterium | reverse complement strand
TGAGCGCCAGGGCCTCGGCGGTACCGGTGGCCGGCCGGGTGTTCGGCATGTCGAGCACCGTCGTCACGCCCCCGCACGCCGCCGCCGCCGTCCCCGACGCCCAGTCCTCCTTGTGCTCGTCGCCCGGCTCGCGGAAGTGCACGTGGGAGTCGATGACGCCGGGCAGCACGTGGCACCCGCGCGCGCTCCCCTCCGCCGCCGCCAGGCTGGACTCCGCGCCCACCCACTCGAAGAGATGACTCTCGTCGGCCCGACGCCGGGCACGTGCCGCTCGACACACGGCGGCGTCCAGCCGAACAGGCCGCCCTCGCCCGCCGGGTCCACCTGGCCGGGCACCAGTTCCTCGGTCTGTGCGGTCTCGCTCATCGTGCTCTCCGATGGGATCAAAGGGTGCCGAGGCCCGGGGTGGGAACCGGGACGGGCCCCGGCGGGGTTGCGCCGTTAGGAGTACGGCGGCTTGGTGGGGGTGCCGGTCGAGCGAACGCTGATCTCCTGCGTCTCGTACTCCCCCTGGCTCTGCGTGTCCGAGACCTTGGTCACCACCACGTTGCCCTGGAACAGGATCTGGTCCAGAGCCGCCGGCGAGCCGCTCTCGCTCTGCGAGTAGTAGGTCGCGTAGCACCCGTCGCCCACCGCGAACAGCTTCTGCGTGTCCGCCTCGGTGTAGAACGCCGTGCCCGCGATCTCAAACGACCGGCTCACCACGGCCTCGTCGGCGTAACCTTCGCCGATGGCCTGCGCGGTGGCGGTCCGGGTCGTCAGCGTGAGCGTCGCCTGCTTCACCTGGGTCCCGTCGAACAGGCTGTCCGGGTCCTGCGACGTGCCGAGGAGCAGGAATCCACCCGTGTCCACGACTTGCTTGGCCATCCTCGTTGCCTCCTGCGCCTGCTCCAGGCTCAGCCGACCGTCGGCGTGCCTGTCGAGCGGAGCGCAATCTCCTGCATTTCGTAGCCGCCCTGCTGCTGCGTGTCCGCGACGTGCACCACCAGGGCGTTGCCCCAGAACAGCACGGCGCCGGACTGGGTCTGGTAGAGCGCCGTGCAGATGTCGCCCAGGGCGAACAGCAGTCCGTGAGCGACGTCCGCGTACGCCGTCGCGGCGAGTTCGTAGCCGCGCCGGATGGGGAGCTCGCTGCGGTAGCCGTCGCCGCTGGCCGTCGAGTCGGCGGTCTGGATGGTGCGGGTGAGGCTGGCGTGTTGCAGCGTCAGCCCGTCGAACAGAACGGGGCCGCCTACGGGCGCGAGCACGAGGAACCCCCCGTCAGCGACCAGTTGCTTGCCCATGCTCACCACTCCAGCGCGGCGCGCAGCTTGAGCACGGTGGTCCAGGTGTCGCCGTCCAGCCCGGCCGTACCGTACCAGCCGCGCCAGGCGGTCAGGTCGGCGTCCGTGACGGCGGCGGCGAGCGCGGGCCGGGCGCCGGCAAGGACCTGCGCGAGCACGCCTTCATAGGCGAGCGCGTCGCTCTCGCTGTCGTCGGTGACGAGGCGGAAGGAGACGGTGACGGTCTCCTGTGCGCGCGGCCCGGCGGAGGCGGTCTCCCGGCGGCGCCAGCCGGCCAGGGTGACGACGAGGTAGGGGCAGGTCGGCGTGCCGGAAGGCGGGTCGGCGCTGACCCCGGTGAGCTGCGTGAGGCCGGCGGCCTGGAGGGCGGTGTTGAGGTCGTCCTCCAGACCGAGGCAGGCGGTGTGGAGCTGCTGCAAGTGCAGACCGGCCACGGCGGGATCTCCGGCTCTGGGCCAAGGAGCGCCGCCGGAACGGATGTGGCGCGGATGAACTGGGCAGGATCGTCATGGAATCGCAACAATGCGATCGGGGCGGCCAGCGGAGGCCGGCAAGAGACCGACCCAGTTGCTACGGCAGGTCCCGCGCCGTGTGCCCGTAGTTCGCCAGGTACTGCTTCGCCGTCTCGTTGTTCGGATCGATCTTCAGCACCTTCGCCCAGGCCTCCAGCGCTTCGGGGATCATCCCCCGCCGATACAGCACCACGCCCTTGTTGAGCAGCCCCTTGAGGTGGTCGGGCACCAGCGTCAGGACCGCGTCGAACGCCGCCATCGCCGGCTGCCACATGTTCTGCTCCATGCGCGCCCGGCCCAGGCCCAGATAGGCGTCCACGTATGTCGTGCGCAGGTTGACCGCCTTCAGGTACTGCATCTCCGCCTCGGCCCAGCGGCCCTCGTCGGCGTACAGCTCGGCCAGGCGGAAATGCGCCAGCGGATTGTCGGGCTCGGTGGTGTTGGCCAGCGTCTCATACCAAGCCAGCGCCCGGTCGTAGAGCAGGCGGCGGTAGAAGTGCGAGACGCTCGCTTCGGCCTCGGCGGCGTAGCGGCAGTCGGGGTGCTCGTCGAGCAGCCGGCGCCAGGTCTCCAGGCTGCGGCCGGGCTCCTCGGGCGAGTACTGCCGCCAGCCCTCGCCCACCGCCTGGAGCTGCTCGAGCGGCGTGGCGGGATCGTAGGCGCTCATCGCCGCCGTCTCGGCCGGCGTGGCCCGCGCGCCGACGTTGGTCATGAAGCGCTTGACGATCAGGTCCACCTGCGGCTGGAAAACGCTCTCGACCGGCACCTCCTGCGCCAGGGCCCAATGGCTCTTGCGCTCGCGCGAGACGACCACGCAGGTGACGTTCAGCGTGGCGCCCTTGTCCTCGATCAGCCCGCCGATGGCGTACTTGCTCTCCAGGCCGACGGCGAGCTTGAGGAGGTAGTCCTTGACCGCGGGGACGTCGGCCATGCGCGGCGGAGCCGGCTGCATGCGCGCCTGCAGCCCTTCGGTGACGAGCAGGTCGGCACAGAGGAAGAGCCGGCGCTGGAGCACCTCGGTGTACATCGGGCCAAGCCAGTAACGGGCGTCGCCGAGCCCGCTGACCTGGAAATCAGCCAGGGCGACCGAGACCGGCGCCGGGAACGGATCGCTCTTGGCCGACACGCTGGAGAGGGCGAAGGCCAGAGCGAGTCCGGCCAGGCAGTCTGCGCGACCCCGCAGGCTCACCGTTTGTCTCCGGAGCTCAGCTCGTCGGCGCGCCGCGTGGCGGCGGTGACCGCCTCGATCAGCGCGGCGCGGAACCCGCTGCTTTCCAGTGACGCCAGGCCGGCGATGGTCGTTCCTCCGGGCGAGGCGACCAGGTCCTTGAGCCGGGCCGGGTGCTCGCCGGTGTCGAGCACCATCTTGGCGGCGCCGAGCACGGTCTGGGCGGCCAGCGCCTGGGCCACGTCGCGCGGCAGCCCGCAGCGGACGCCGCCGTCGGCGAGCGCCTCGATGGCCACGTAGAGGTAGGCCGGGCCGCTGCCGCTCAGCCCGGTGACGGCGTTGAGCAGGCTCTCCTTGACCTCGTGCACCGTGCCCACGGCGCCCAGCAGCGTGCGGGCGACGGCGGCGTGCTCGTCCTTGGCATGGTGGCCGCGGGCGAAGGCGCTGGCGCCGGCGTGGACCTGCGCGGGGGTGTTGGGCATCACGCGGATCACCGGGGTCTGCCCGAGCCCGCTCTCGAGCGCGGCCAGGGGCACGCCGGCGGCGATGCTGAGGAGGAGTGGCGGGCCGCCGTCGCGGGACTTGGCGAGGCGCGGCCCGAAGGCCTCGCGGAGCGCGGCGCCGACGTCGGGCGGCTTGACCGCGAGGAGCACCACGTCGGCCTCCAGAACCGCGGCGGCGGAGCCGGCGGCGGCGCGCACGCCGAGCTCATTGCAGAGCACGGCGACGCGCTCGGGCGCGAGGTCGTAGACGACGATCCGCTGCGGCTCGGCGACGCCGGCGGCGACCCAGCCGCGGACCAGCGCCGACCCCATCGCGCCGACCCCGAGGACGGCGACGGTACGGTCTAGAGGCATCTTGGTCTTCCGTCAGAGCGGAAGCGCGAAAGCCGGCAGCGGATCCTCTCCCACTGACCGAGGCGCGTCCACGTGCGGGAGATCATACTGCCTCGGCGCGAAGACGTAGGTCAATTCGTTGATTCGGTCCGACCGCCCGTCCAGCCCGTACGACACGCCGCAGAGGAAGCGCACCATGCCGCCCCGGCTGGATTCGTCGAGCTGGTGGAGGTCGACGATCAGGCAGGTG
>JACPDV010000111.1 GCA_016183835.1 Armatimonadota bacterium | reverse complement strand
GTTGCGCGTGGTGGACGATCAGGTGTGCTCCCGGACGTATGCCCCGGACCTGGCCGCGGGATTGGTGGAACTGTCGGGCCGCCGCGTGGCGTTTGGCACCTATCACTTGACGAACGCGGGCGCCGGGTCATGGTATGAGTTCGCTGGAACCATTGCCGCGGTTCTGGGTGTCGAAGTCGGGATGACACCCGTGTCCAGCGCGGACTGGGGTGCGGCGGCGCTGCGGCCGGCGTACTCGGTGCTGAGCTGCGCCAAGTGGGCGGCGGCCGGATTGGCCCCGCTGCGCGACGTGCGCCGAGCCGTGGCAGCCTACCTGTGCCCGCGCGGCGCCGGCGAGAGGGAGGGCAACGTCGATGAGTGAGTCCCCGGTGATGCGTCCGGATCTGGACCTGGAGCGGTTCCGGAGCCTGCTCGAGGACGAGCGCGACCGGCTGCTCCTGGTGGAGCGCGACCTCCTCGAAAGCTCGCGGCAATCCAAGGATTCCTTGGAAGGCTTCTCCGATTCCGACGACGTGCCCGCCGACATCGCGGCACAGGCGTCGGAGCGGGAGAAGGAGCAGCTCATGGGCCGCAGCGTGCAGCAGGCGCTGACCGCCATCGCGTACGCCCTCGAGCGGTTCGACGACGGCACCTTCGGCATCTGTGAGATGTGCGGCTGCGACATCCCCGAGCTGCGTCT
This sequence comes from Armatimonadota bacterium, assembly GCA_016183835.1. Classification (GTDB taxonomy): domain Bacteria; phylum Armatimonadota; class UBA10988; order UBA10988; family UBA10988; genus JACPDV01. Next base: position 1,865 of record JACPDV010000111.1, on the reverse strand, counting down.
CGAGCGGATCCCCTGGGCCGCCACCTGCGTCGACTGCCAGAACATGCTGGAGGAAGGTTGACCCGCCACCCCGGCCGCTGCTTCGTGCTCATCGCCCTCGCCTGGGCGGCCCTCGATCAGGTCACCAAGCTCGCCCTGCTCCACCGCTTCCACCGCACCGGCCCCTGGGTGATCCACATTGTCAAGGGCTGGCTCGACATCAACATCCTGACCTTCAACCCCGGCGCCGCTTTCGGCATCCTGCGCGACGCCGCCTGGTCGCGCTGGCTGTTCGTCGTCATCGCCGCCGCCACCATCGTCGCCATGATAGTCTGGCGCCGGTCGCTGGCCGCGCTCCCCGCCATCGAGCGCTTCGGTCTCGCCCTCGTGGCTGGCGGCGCCGCCGGCAACCTGATCGACCGCCTCCTGCGCGGCGGCCAGGTGATCGACTTCATCCACTTCCAGATCCGCCGCATCGGCTTCGTCTGGCCCGATTTCAACGTCGCCGACATCGGCGTCACCTGCGGCATGACCATCTACGTGGCCCACGTCTTCTTCGCCGGCCGCGCCAGGACCGCCGAGCCCGCCGCGGACGACGATGCCTGAGACCTGGACCGGCGCCGTGCCCCCGGAGAGCGCCGGCCGCCGGCTCGACGTGTTCCTCGCCGAGCACTGCCCGGCCCTCTCGCGCTCGCAGGCCAAGCGGCTGATCGAGGCCGGCGAAGTCACCGTCGAGGGCCGGCCGGGCCGCCCGCGCACCGTCCTCCGCGCCGGCTGGACCGTGTCCGTGAGCATCCCCGCGCCGCAGCCCACCGACCTCGCCGCCGAAGACCTGCCGCTCCACATCATCCACGAAGATGCCGACCTGCTGGTGATCGACAAGCCCGCCGGGATGCTCACCCACCCGGGCGGCGGGCAGTACCGCGGCACGCTGGTCAATGCGCTCCTGGCCCACTGCACCGACCTGTCGGGCATCGGCGGCGAGGTGCGGCCGGGGATCGTCCACCGCCTCGACCGCGACACCACCGGGCTGCTGGTGGTGGCCAAGCACGACCGCGCGCACCGCCACCTGGCCGACCAGCTCCGCGCGCGGACCGCTCACCGCGAGTATCTTGCCATCGTCTACGGCGAGCCGGAGTGGGAGGAGATCACCGTCGACGCGCCGGTGGGTCGCAGCCCGCAGCGGCGCACGGAGATGGCGGTCACCGCGACCGGCCGCGCGGCGCGGACGCACCTTGCGTGCCGCGAGCGGTTCGGCCTGGCCGCGCTGCTCGCGGCGCGGCTGGAGAGCGGCCGGACCCACCAGGTGCGCGTCCACTGCCACCACATCGGCCACCCGCTGATGGGCGACCCGGCCTACGGGCGGAAGCGGGCGAGGCAGTTCGGGCCGCTCCCGCCGGCGGTGGCCGAGGCGCTGGCGGGCCTGCCCGGGCAGGCGCTGCACGCCTACCGGCTGGAGTTCACCCACCCGGCCGACGAGCTGCCGCGGTGCTTCGAGGTGCCGCCGCCCGCGGCGTTCCGGGCGCTGCTCGAGGCGCTGCGGGTCAGCTCAGGAGGCCCTTGATCTCGTCCGCGGCGTCGGGCGGGAGGAGCTCGAGGAGACGCCGGCGGGCGCGCCGGGCGCGGCGCTCGATGGTCGCGTGGTGCACCCCGCCCGTGGCGGCGAGCCGGCGCTGGCTGGCGCCGTCGGCGAGCGCCAGCAGGAGCACGCGGTCGGCGTCGGGCAGCTCGGCCAACGCCGCCTGAAGCTGGTCGAGCAAGTGGTGACCGGCGAGCCGGGTGGCCGGGCCTGGAGCAGGGTCGGGGAGCAGATCGAGCAGGCTGGTGCCGCGCGGCGCGCCGGGGGCCTGCTCGTCGAGAGAGCGCACGGGCCCGAGGCGGTGTTC
>JACPDV010000759.1 GCA_016183835.1 Armatimonadota bacterium | reverse complement strand
TGGCAGACGGCGCGGATCGCCGTGCTGGGCGGGACCGAGACGCACAACCTCCACACCGGCAGCGACACCGACTGGTGGAAGACCAACCTTACCCAGAGCGGCCCGCTGCACGTCCTCCTCAACCCCGCCGCCAAGCTCTGGGTCTACCGCGACAACGGCAGTGGCGGCGTGACCGAGGTGTCGTACTCCGCGTCCGCCACCGCCTACCTGGCCGACCTGCCCGCGAACACGTACTACGTGGCCACCCGGTCCGCCGACGGCAACCCCCTGGCCTCCTACACGGCTCTCATCAACAAGTCGTGGGAGCCGAACAACACCTGGCAGACCGCGTCCCCGTTCCCCCTCGGCGGCAGCCAGACCCAGGACCTGCCCGACGGCAACGACACCGACTGGGTCAAGTTCGCCAACAGCGGCACCAGCGACGTCACGGTCACGCTGTCCAAGGCTGTTAAGCTGTGGCTCTACCGGATCGTCAACGGCAGCCCGCAGCAGGTCTACGTCGAGGCCAGCAGCACCGGCCGCACCTCGACCCTCGCGGCGGGCGACTACTGCCTGGCAGCCAGGTCCGCCACCGGCGCCGCGGTTGGCAGCTTCACGATTGGCATCAGCGCCGGCTACGAGCCGGACAACACCTGGCAGACCGCCACGCCGTTCACCTTCGGCACCACCCAGATCCACGACTTCGTGGACGGCAACGATCATGACTGGATGCGCTTCTCGCTCACCAGCACGCGCGACGTCACGGTCAAGCTGTCGGTGGCGACCAAGCTGTGGCTGTACCAGAACGTGGGCGGCGTGCTGAAGGAGGTGTATGCCGAAGCCGGTTCGACCGGGCGCACCACGGCGCTGGGGGCGGGCGACTACTACGTGGCGACGCAGTCGGCGGACGGCGCGGCGCTGGACAGCTACTCGCTGACGCTGAACGCGGGCTACGAGCCGGACAACACGTGGCAGACCGCCACGCCGTTCACCTTCGGCACCACCCAGATCCACGACTTCGCGGACGGCAACGACCTCGACTGGGTGAGCTTCTCGCTGACGGCGACTCGGCAAGTCACGGTGGCGCTGGCGCCCGCCACGAAGCTGTGGCTGTATCGCAAGTCGGGCAGCAGCCTGACCACGCTGACGCACGACCCGAGCACGACCAGCCGCAGCGCCACCTTGACGGCCGGGGACTATTTTGCGGCGACGAAGTCGGCCAGCGGCGCGGCGCTGAGCAGTTACACCCTGTCGATCAGCACGGGCTACGAGCCGAACAACACGTGGCAGACGGCGACGCCGTTCGAGCTGGGGAGCACGCAGACGCACGACTTCCCGGACGGGAACGACTTCGACTGGGTGAAGTTCACGGTGCCGGCCATGAGCTACGTCACGGTGACGCTGTCGACGGCCGTCAAGCTATGGCTGTACCGAAACGTGGGCGGGAGCTTGACGCAGGCGTACTACGTGGCCAGCTCGACGGGCCGGACGGACCTGCTGCTGGCGGGCGACTACGTCCTGGCGACGCGTTCGACGGGCGGGGCGGTGGCGGCGTACACGCTGACCATCGGGGCGGTGGCGCGGGCGGTGCGAGGGGATCGCTGGCTGACCGAGCTGGTGGTCACCAGCTCCCACGGCGCGCAGCCGCTGTACTTCGGGGTGGGCGCGGAGCAGGCGTGGCCGGCGGCGGCGGGGCAGGCGGCGTTCGTCGGCCCGCAGGGCGCCCGCGCCGTGCTGGAGCTGCGTTCCGGCGTGAGCGGGGGGACGTGGGAGCTGGAGGTGCCGGCGGCGGCGGGGGAGGACGTGGTGGTGTCGTGGCCGGACCTGGCGCGGAGCCTGCCGGAGGGTTACGGCGCGAGTCTGAGTGACGCGGAGAGCGGGCGGCGGGTGAGCCTGAGCCAGACGGGGAGCTACGCGTTCCGGGCGGGCCCGGGGCCGCGGCGATTGCGGTTGGAGGTGGGCCCGCGGCGCGGGGTGCGGCTGGGCCTGGGGAGTGTGACGGCGGTGCCGACGCGGGGGCGGCAGCTCGGGGTGACGTGGGAGCAGACGGTGGCGGGGACGGTGCGGCTGGCGGTACTGGGCCTGAACGGGACGGTGGTGAAGCGGGTGGAGCGGACGGGGGAGGCGGGGACGAACACGTGGCTATGGGACGGGACGGACCAGGCGGGCCGCCGCGCGCCGGCGGGGACGTACCGGGTGCTGGTGGTGGTCACGGGCGACGACGGCGAGCAGGCCCGGGCCGAACGGGTCGTGAGCGTGCGGTGAGCGGCGGCGTGGAAGTGGCAGACCATCACTGGTAGACCCAGTGGCGCGCCGCCCTTGCCCGGCGTACGCAGGCGGCAACACAATGACCTTCGTGGCGGGCTCTCGCCACGGAGGGGAACGTGAAGACTCGCTCCGCCCGGTTCGCTCTCGCCGCGCTCGCGGCGACGGTTATTGCGTGCGCCATCGCCGCGCTGGCCGCCCCGGCGCCGTCGCCGCTCGACGAGTTGGGCCGGGCCTATGCCGAGTGCTACGGCCTCACGCTCGACCGCGTCGAGACCCGTCCGGCGACCATCCCGGCCGACAAGCTGATCGGCTCCCTGGCCGTCGGCTACACTGAGGCGCCCGGGCGCCTGCGAACCGTGCCGCTGAGCCTGATCGGCGAGCTGGGCAAGCTCACCATGGCTGGCGACCGCAGCCCCGAGCAGGTCGTCCGCCAGGTCGCCACCCCCGGCCGCACCATCCTCGAGGCCACGTGGAGCTTCGCCGGCTGTGAGCCGATCCACAGCTTCGCTGTCCTCGACACCGACGGCGAGCCGCTGTTCGACACGCTCCTCAGCCTGCCGGTGGTGCCCGGGCCCATCCTCACCCCGGGCCACTTCTAGGAAAGGACGGCGCCCATGCGACCCCTCTTCGCCGCCCTGCTCCTGGCCGTGCACCCCGTGCTCGGCTACTCCCTGCCGACCCACGCCACCCTGAGCGACCACGCCCTCAACATCCTCAAGCCCGACCCGCGCTACGGCGAGATCGTCGGCTTCGGGAGCACCATCGTCACCCACTGCGAGAAGGAGGACGACACCCCGCGCTTCGACTGCCACTTCTACGATCCGGACGACCCGCTCGGCGGCCTGCCGCGCAACAGCTACACGGCCCTCTACGACCTGCTCGGCGGCGGCACGATGCCCGGGCAGTACGCCTCGCCCACCCGCTACGTCAGCGCGCTCGACTGGGCCACCAGCAACATGCCCGACGATCTCGATTGGGAAGGCGCCATCAACGCCTACGACTACACGGCCGCCAGCCGGCGGAAGGCGTACACGGCCGTCGCGCACGTGCTGCACCGGATCCAGGACATGGCCCAGCCCGACCACGCCCGCAACCGGCCGCATCCGGGCAACTACGCCGCCGACAAGATCGCCACGGTGTCGCCGTGGGCCGCCGCGCAGTTCGCCGCCGGCAAGCTCGGCTACGAGGCCTTCGCCGTCCATGTCACCTGGACCCCGGGAGTCGTGCCGCGCCGGCTCGAGTCGCTCAAGGAGGGCTTCGACGCCCTGGCCCGGCTGAGCCAGGCGGAGGAGGCCCAGCGCAACATCCCCTACGCTGACGAGAACGCCTGCGGCCTGGCGCCCGTCGCTTTCCTGGCCAACGAGCCCTACCACCGGCTGTATGTCTCCCACGTGAGCAGGAAGTACCAGGACAACCTGTGGGCGAAGTTCGAGATGCACGCGGCACTCCAGCCCACCATCCCCTATCCCCGGACCGACGCCCGCTCGCAGAACTACACCGAGCTGGCTCAGGCGATCCTGCCCGCCGCCGAGGAGTACGGTGCCGGGCTGCTGGTGCTGTTCAAGGAGATCGTCCAGCCGCCGCCCTACGTTCGCGAAGTCGTGATCACCCAGAAAGGCGCCGAGAAGTACCGCGCCACGTGGGTCGACCAGACCGCCGACGACCGCGTCACGGGCCGGACGCTTAGCCGGCAGGGCGGCGGCGCGCTGGAGACCGGCGTCGAGGCCGAGGCGACGGTCCGGTTCGGCCCCCGGCCGCCCGACGGCGTGACTCCCGACGCCGATTGGTGGAAGTACGTCTCGCCGCGGCAGTTCGTGATCGAGTATGACGGCGGCGAGACGGCCGACCTCAGCGGGTGGAAGTCGATCGACGCCGGCGCCGATCCGCGCTGGGTGGTCACGTTCACCCCGATCAAGGCCGGCCGGCTGGTGCTCGATGCCCAGGACCTCTACCCCCACTACGGCGGACGCGATCCCGAAGGGCAGGGCCTCCGCGGTGACCTGCTCGACACCGACCCGGCTACGCCGGCCAAGGCCGCCGGGGTCCGGCCGTTCGAGCTGACCGGCTACGAGCCGGGCGCCGACCGCAACCACCACTTCACCGTCGGCGGCGGCTGTCAGGGCGCCCTCAGCCGCGAGGAGATGCTCCGCATCACCCGCTACGGCACCTGGAAGGGCACGGTGCGGTTCAAGCAGCACCACGTCCACACGTGGAAGGACAGCAGCACCAACACGCGCGACTGGGAGATGACCATCAGGGGGCAGGAGCTGCGCAGCCTGCGGATGGAGAACGACTACGACCGCAGCCACTTCGGCGGACGCCGCGGCACGCTGCATACCCGCGGCTTCAACAAGATGCACTTCTTCAAGCACCCCGAGGATGACTGGAACAAGCCCGGCGTGCTCGACGGCGAGACCTTCGCCAACGGGACCCTCACCATCCAGAACGGCGGGGCCGACCGGCCCGACGGGTGGTACTACGTCAACCTGAAGCTCGACCCGGCGATCGACCAGAACGACGCCAACAACCAACTGATCATCGGCCGGGACGTGGGCAACAACCATCCGGGGTTCGCCTACCTCGAGGGCAACCTGTGCGAGGCCGGCAAGCTCAGCGGCACCCGCAGCGGCACGAAGCACTGGGAGACCGACGCCACGATCGAGGACCTCGAGTGGTCCGTGACCTGGGAGTTCGAGTTCACCGGCAACGCGCCGCCCGACCACGTGGAGCTGTGCCGCCCGGTGTGGGAGTTCGGGCGGCTGGTCACCGCCCTCGGCGGCTACCAGACGGAGGCGGTCAAACTGGCGGGCGCGGCGGCGCAGAGCCTGGCCCGCCAGCCGAGCGCTGCCCCAGCCTACACCGCCGCAATGACCGAGCTCAGCCAGGCGGCCCGCACGGACCCGTTGAACGCCGTCATCCAGGAGATGTCCACGCCCTGCCTCGAGGCCGACACGTACTGGTTGGACCACGAGCCTGATTTCGCGGCCAAATACCAGGAGCGGCTGGTCCAGCTCCGCGCGGGTCACGAGCGGTGGGATGCGGCGCTCCGCGCCTTCACCACGCGCCTGGCGGCCGCGACCGACGCGATGGCGAAGGCGGTGCAGCCGGTGGACGCCGGCACGGCCAAGCAGCTCCGCGCCCAGGCGAAGAAGCTGCGCGACCAGGGGCTCAGCGCGTTCGCCCCGGCGCCGCCCGGCTGAGGTGCGTCACCGCGTCAGCCGCACCTCGGCCCAGCACGCATGGTCGCAGTTGATGTCGTCCCCGCCGTCGGTCGTCCGCAGGCGGAGCTGGTCGGCACCGGCGATCGGCACCTCGATCGCGTGCGGCGCGCCGCCCACCTTCAAGACCTCGCTCTCGAACACCCTCTCCCACTGCCCGGCGCGATGCACCTCCACGATGAACGTCACAGAGCCGCCGCGGCCGAGCATCTCGTCTTCCACGCCGATGCTCGCCAGCAGCCGCGCCGCCTTGGCCAGCCCGCCGGTCAGCTCGAAGGTGGCCTCGGCGCCGCCGTCGGGTTTGGCGCGGGGGTGCATCATCAGGCCGTGGGCGAAGCGCTGCCCGCCCAGCTTGATGGCGCCGCCGGACCAGTTCGTGTCGCGCTTCAGCTCGCCGTAGACGTGCACGTCGTGCGCCGGCAGCTCGCTGAGCTGGATCCCGTCCGCCAGCCGCCGCGCCGTGAGCGTAGCCGTGGTCACATCGCTGCGCGCGGTGCCGGCGAACGCCGCCGCCTTCAAGGTGGTCGTGGCGGTCAGGCGGATCGGCCGCGCGTAGAGCGTGGCGCGCGCCGTGGGCGGCTTGCCGTCGGTGGTGTAGCGGATGGCCGCGTTGGGCGTGCGGGTCGCCAGGGTCACCGCCACCTCGTCGACGAAGGTGCTGCTCCCCGGCGTCACAGCCGGCGCGGCGGGCGGCACCGACCGGCGGTAAGCGTCGACGTGCAGGCCGATCATCTCGAAAGGGCCGGGCTGGAACCCGGGCACATGCTGGAGGACCGGTGCGCCGGGCCGCATTCGGAAGTCCATCGCGGCGGCGTCGACGAAACCGGGATCGTCGTCGGTGACCCAGTTGTCGCGCACCGTGCCGAACTCCACCGCCGGCTGGGCGACGTTCGGCGGCGCGGAGAGGTAGAAGACGTTGCGCTCCACCACGTTGTACTTGGGCACCTTGGGGTCGTCGGCCAGGAGCGTGAGAAGCTGCGGGTAGCGGGTGCGCCAGGGCTCCTGGTCCACGGGCGTGCGCTTGAAGCTGTCGTAGGGGTCGCCGCCGGGCTCGCAGCCGGAATGCGCCCAGCCCATGCCGCGGTTGTCGAGGATCAGCGGCCCAGTGTGGATGGTAACGTTGTCATGGATCAGGTTGTCGCGCCCGCCGCCGATCAGGAACGCGGCGTTGGGCAGGTTGCAGAGCACGTTGCTGTAGACGTCCGCGCTGGAGAAGTTGTCGTCCAGGTAGATGCCGAAGGCGCCCACGCCGCCGATGCCGAGGATGTCGTGGATGAAGTTGTAGCGGATCACGTTGCCCCGCGCGGTCCAGTCGCGTCCGCCGTAGATCACCCCGGCGTCGCTGGTCTCCTGGCACAGGTCGTAGAACTCGTTGAGCTCGATCACGTGGTCGTTGCCGCCGAAGAAGATGCCGGTGTGGGGCGAGTCGTGGATCAGGTTGTGGGCGGCGCGGAGGCCCACGCCGTAGAGGTGGATCGCGGCGTTGTAGGTGCGGTTGAGGCGGGCGAAGTTGCGGAAGTGGTTGTTGTCGCAGAAGTGGCCGGCGGGGGTGAGGCCGTTGCGGTCGCCGCCGCTCATGTGTACGCCGCCGTTGGTGTCGTGGATGTCGCAGGACTGCACGCCGTGGTGCGTACCGCCGGCGATGCTGACCACGTTGCGCGCAGTCTGGCGGAAACAGCAGCCGGCGATCAGCACGTCGGAGCCGCCGCTGATCTCGACCGCGGTGCCGCGGGTGGTCTCGAACGTCAGGCCCTGGAAGGTGAGGTACGAGGCGTTGGTGGTGGTGATCATCGGCGTGGCGAGCAGCGAGATGGCCACGGTCGCTTCGGCCAGTGGCTCGGGCGGGTCGAGGTAGAGTCGGCCGCTGGTGCGGTCGAGGTACCACTCCCCGGGCTGGTCGAGCTCCTCGAGCAGGTTGAAGGCATAGTACCGCCCGCCGGCGCGGAAGCCGTAGACGTGGGGCTGGACGGTCTTGATGGTCCGCTGTTCGAGGTCGATCTTCTCCACCCTGACGGCGGAGTCGGCCCAGTCCCACCACCAGTAGCCGAAGAGCCAGGCGTCGGCGGCGGTGGTCCAGCGGGCGAGGTGGGGATCGGGCACCTCGAAGATCGCGCCGCGGTCGGGCTTCTCGTTGAGCGCGGGCTCGCCGGGCACGTTGGAGCCCATCACCGAGCCGCGGTCGAGCACCTTTTCGAGCCGCAGCCATCCGGTGTTGGGGTAGCGGGCGAGGGTCATGGCGCGGCCGTTGACGAACAACTCGGGCGGGCCGGTGCGGCTCGGGTTACCGAAGCCGTAGGGCTCGAGCTTGCCGTAGTCGGTGACGCCGAGGGCGCGCAGGTCGGCGACGCGGACCCGGGCGCGCGACTCCTCGGGCAGGCGGGCGAGAACGGCGGGCTCGGTGACGGGCTGCCAGGCGCCGGGAGGGATCACCTGCCCGCCGTTGAGCCGCACTTCGCCGCCCGCGGCGGCGCGGTAGACGATGGGCGCCGCGGCAGTGCCGGAGTCCTGCTCGGCGAAGGCGGTGGTGGACCGCACGGGGTAGATGCCGCCGTGGACGGTCACGGTGACGCCGCCGGCGGGGAGCGGGCCCTTGGCCTTCAGCCCGCGGACGGCGTCGCGGGCGCCCTGGAGGCTGGCCAGCGGCTGCGCGGCGGTGCCGGGGTTGGCGTCGCTGCCGGTGACGGCGCCGTGCAGCTCGACAGGGGCGGCGAGGGCGAGAGCGAGGGTGAGGGGCACCATGCGCGGGACTCC